>JAQWCT010000233.1 GCA_028705785.1 Sulfurospirillaceae bacterium
ATGTGGTTGGCTTCTTAGTCGTAGCCTTGTTTATTACCCATGTGTATATGTCCATGTTCGCTATTAAAGGAGCAGTACATAGTATCTTAGATGGTCATATGGAAGAAGAAGAGGTAAGAATCTTACATAGTTCTTGGTATAAAAAACTTAAAGATCAAGGTAAGGTTTAATTCTTTACATGTAAGGAAGTTCAGTCATGGACTTCCTTATTTTTTAATGCTAAAATATGCTTGATTTGCATAACAAGGGGTGATAAGTGGAACCGATTTTTTCAACAACCATTACAAAAATAAAAGGGTCGCAGAAGTTTGAGCGAGAAGATACGCTTGTTCGTGAGATCAAGTTAGAACTCATCGTCAATGGCGAAAAAGTGGGAGCTGTGATGGCTACACCTGTTGACCAAGAGGCTTTAGCTATTGGGTATTTGATGAGTGAAAATATCATTGAACGATTTTCCGATGTTACTTCGCTCAAGCTCCTCAATGATGGTATGCGTGTCGAAATCGAAGCCAAAGTCAACCAAAAAAATATCAAAAAGCTAAATGCCGAGGGTGTGGTAATAAGCGGTTGTGGCAAAAGTATGACGGCAAATATCGACCCAGAGGCGATTGAGGCAAAAGTGATTAAAAGTGACTTTAGTATTAGTGCGGCACTTTTGAGTAAAGAGATGGGACAGTTTTATACGGAATGCCCATTGTATGAGCAAACAGGCTGTGTGCATACGGCTAAACTTTTTACTGATGCCCATACTTACTTTATCGGCGAAGATATCGCGCAACATAACACAATTGATAAAGTGGTGGGGAAAGCGCAGATGGCAGGCATCGATGTGACTAATTCCTTTTTAATGGTCAGTGGCAGACTCTCCTCCGAGATGGTCGCTAAAGCAGTCATGCACCAAATCCCTATTTTAGCCTCTCGTACCGCTTCAACTTGTTTAGGTTTGATGATCGCTGAAAAATTTGGACTTACCCTTGCAGGATTTGTTAGAGGCGACACGATGAATGTTTATCGTCATCCAAGGAGAATCCATGTCTGAGATGGAAGAACTCATCAAAAAATATTTGAATGAAAAAGGTAAACTCGATTGCTCCGATGCCTATAAAATTGCAGCCAAGTTAAAATGCCCCATTCGTGAAGTGGGTGACACGGCAAAAGCGATGGAGATACGCATTGATAGTTGTGATTTGGGGCAGTTTGGCAAGGTAGAAGAGGGCGTGTTTGACATAGAAGCACTGAATCGTCTCAGTCCGCTTTTAGATGATCAAAACCGCGTTACATGTAAAGATGCAAGAGCGCAAGCAGGAGGCATTGGACTCAAAAAAATCAGAGGTACATTGAAAGAAAAAAATATTGATGTGACCTTTTGTAGTTTGGGCTGTTTTACCGAAAAAAGGCGCCCACGGTTGTATGTGAAAACTAAAACATGGATTGAAAATGCTGAGGGCGAGCTGCTTTTTGGTAAAGGAAAGACCGAGATATTAGAGTTGATTGAGTCGGAGGGTTCTATCTCTAAGGCATCTGAAAAAATCGGGATGAACTATAAAAAAGCATGGACGCACATCAAAATTTTACAAAAGAATATCAACGACACAATGGTGGAAACCAGACAAGGTGGCGGTGAAGATGCTGGTACAACGCTGACTCCCGTGGCACGAGAGTTTATTTCCAATTATCGTAAGCTTCAAGATGACATCGAAAGCTATGCCAATGAACGATTTAAAGAGTTGTTTTTAAAACCACGCAATCAAAAAGAGTTTAGAAAGTAAAGTATTGCAGGCTATTTTGATGCTATGCAAGTAATGTACTATTTCTTAGAAAAATAAAATGTTGGTTTTTTACTAACATTTGAGTGTAAATATGCAAAAAATACATATCTTAAAAGGAGTTTTTATGAAAAAAATATGGTTACTCAGTGCCCTTGCGGCGTCATTTTTGTTGGCAAAAGAGCCAGTTATCGTCTTACATGCAGGAAGCCTTTCTGTTCCATTTGCTGAGATTGAAAAAGTGTTTGAGGAAAAATACCCTCAGTACGATGTTCAAAGAGAACCTAGTGGAAGTATCGCAGCAGCAAGGAAAGTAACGGATTTGGGTAAAGCGGCTGATGTTATGGGAAGTGCAGATTATCAAGTGATCGACACGATGCTTATTCCTAATCATGCAAAGTTTAACGCACAATTTGCGACCAATGAAATGATTATCGCCTATACCGATAAATCAAAATTTGCCAAAGAAATCAATGAGAAAAACTGGACAGATATCTTTTTAAAAGAGGGTGTGGTTGTCGGTCATGCCAATCCCAATGTTGACCCATGCGGTTACCGTTCTATGCTTGTAACGATGCTCGCAGAAAAATACTATAAACAAGAAGGTTTTTTTAACAAGCTTTTTGGATACGGCACACACTATGAAGTTGGCGAAGAAAATCAAAAAAAAGTGGTTGTAAGACCTAAAGAAACTGACTTACTAGGACTTTTAGAAGCAGGTCAATATGACTATCTTTACATCTATAAATCCGTTGCAGACCAACACAAACTCAAATACATTACACTCCCAGAAGCCGTCTCACTTAAAAGTGCGAAGTATGAAAAACCATATGCGGAAGTCTCCTTTGACATCGATGGTAAAAAGCCAGGTGAAGTTGAAAAACAAATCGGCGCTCCAATGGTCTATGGCATCAGCGTGTTTGAAAACAAAAACTCACCAGCCAATAAAGAAGGTGCTGTAGCATTCGTCAACTTTGTTTTATCTGCTGAGGGTCAAGCCATCATGAAGAAAAATGGGCAAGACGCTATGAATCCACCTATCATCACTGGCGATAGCTCAATCCTTGGAAAAAAATGAGTTTTCTCTCTCTTCAAGCCCTTACATGTAAAGTAGGGGCTTTTACGCTTGATGACATTAGTTTTGATGTGGGAGAGGGTGAGTATTTCGTCATTTTAGGGCACTCTGGAGCGGGGAAAACTGTTATCCTAGAATCCATCGCAGGCTTGCATAAAGTGGGTGGAAAACTGCTTTATAATGACGAAGATATTGCCAAAAAACCACCAGAAAATAGAGAAGTAGGCTTTGTCTATCAAGATATTGCACTTTTCCCAAACCTTAGTGTAAGAGAAAATATTGTCTTTGCACAGCGGTATAAAACCATCGACAATGCTCAGGCTCTCTTTCAAGATTTAGTCGATTTTTTAGGACTTGAGAAACTTTTGGATAGAGGGATTTCTCATCTCTCAGGTGGCGAAAAACAACGCGTTGCTATAGCGCGTGCCATCTATGCACGACCCAAAATCTTACTTTTAGATGAACCACTCAGTGCCATTGACCCCACTTTTCGCAATGCCATTATGAAATTTCTCAAAGATATTCACAGACGATACAACTTGACGACTTTACATGTAACGCACAATTTTAGAGAAGCCTCTTACCTTGCCGATAGAATTGCTATCGTCATGGATGGCAAAGTCCAACAAGTAGGCTCTGCCAATGAGGTATTGTCGCATCCAAGTTCACTCAAAGTGGCTGAATTTTTAGGCTTTAAAAACATTTTTCCAGCGTCCTTATTGGGTGGTGATGCAAAGAAGATATTTTCCATCGACCCCAACGATATTTTGGTTTCAAAAGAAAATGACCTCTCTTGTGACTATCAATTTGAGGGTACACTAGATGAATGTATGGGCATTGTTGACCACTTCAAACTCTTCATTGCCATCGGTGAAAATCAGTTTTTTGTCAAAATACTTAAGCGAGAACA
>JAQWCT010000234.1 GCA_028705785.1 Sulfurospirillaceae bacterium
ATCGCAAAACTAAGCAATCCCTCTTCTTCAAAATCTTTAGGGTCATAGTTACCATTATGAAATCTCGGGTCATGCAAAATGCCCTCCATCGCCAAACGGTTAAATGCTATCGCCCAAGGGCCTGTTGCATAAGTGGAAGCGAGTAAAATTGCGCGTTTGGTAAACTGGGGGTATTCGACAGCCATACACAATGCTTGCATCCCACCCATCGACCCACCGATAATGGCATGTGCCTCGTTGATGCCTAGTCTTTTAAAAAGATTCATCTGAGCTCTAACCATATCACTGATGGTAATAACAGGAAATTTCAGGCGCAAAGGCTCTTTTCCTTTAGTCGCACTCATCGGACCCGTAGAACCAAAGCAACTACCTAAAACATTGACACAAATAACAAAGTATTTAGTCGTATCGATGATGCGACCATCTCCAATGAGAGGATCCCACCAGCCTGCTTTGGTATCATTTTCATAACGACCTGCTGCGTGATGACTGCCTGTGAGTGCATGAAAAACAACCACCATATTATTTTTTTGCTCATTTAGTTCACCATAAGTCTCATATTTTAAATCATACGATTCTAAAATACGACCGCTTTCTAAGTAAAGTGGCTCATTAAAATGTTCAACAAAGGTTTGTATTTTCACAATTTGCCTTACATGTAAGCGCTTCGTTACACTCTTTTTCCAACAAGAGTTGAGACACAGCGGGTACCCAAAGCTTTTCAGCTTTGACCCGTTGGCTCAAATTGTTTCCAAAAGAGTGCAACTACGCTAGGATTATTGGTTAATTTACTCTATAATTTGGAGCTTCGTGGGTGATAAGAACATCGTGTACATGGCTCTCTTTAAGACCAGCACTGGTTATCTCCACAAACTCTGCTTTTTCTTGATAATCAAGTATATCTCGTGCGCCCACATAACCCATAGAAGAGCGAAGCCCTCCGACCATTTGGAAAACAACATCTTTGATTGAGCCAACATGAGGCACACGACCTTCAATTCCCTCAGGAACAAGTTTATCAGCCGCTGTTCCTTCTTGGAAATAACGATCGCTACTACCTTTGGTCATCGCACCGATACTGCCCATTCCACGGTAAGTTTTGTATTGTCGTCCTTGATAAGAGATAAGCTCACCTGGACTCTCATCTGTTCCAGCTAATAAACTTCCTACCATAACACTTTGCGCGCCAGCAGCTAAAGCTTTAGCGAAATCACCAGAATATTTAATTCCACCATCTGCGATGATAGGCACACCATGTTTTTTACCCACCTCTGCACACTCTTCAATAGCTGAAATTTGAGGAACACCTACACCTGAAACGATGCGTGTTGTACAGATGCTTCCAGGTCCGATGCCCACTTTTACGCCATCAGCTCCTGCTTGGATTAAAGCTTCGGCAGCTTCACTCGTGGCGATATTGCCAGCAATGATGTCGATATTAAGATGTTTTTTAATGGCAATAACTGTATCAATAATCCCCTTAGAATGACCATGCGCTGAGTCTAAAACCAAGACATCAACCCCTGCTTTAACTAACGCTTCAGCTCTATCAAGTTGACCTACACCAATGGCAGCGCCTACTCTAAGTCTGCCGTAATCGTCTTTATTGGCATTAGGATATTCTTGTCTTTTTTTCAAATCTTTAATGGTAATCAAACCCTCAAGTTTATTATCAGCATCAACCACAGGGAGTTTTTCAACTTTATTGGTTCTAAAAATTGCTTCGGCATCATCCAAAGTTGTCCCTTTTTTGACCGTAATCAAAGGCATTCTCGTCATCAAATCTTCGACTTTTTTAGTGTAATCATTTTCAAATCGTAAATCGCGGTTGGTTAAAATTCCAATTAAAGTATTGTCATCTTCAACAACAGGAACACCAGAAATACGGTATTCTGACATAATCTCAAGTGCCTCTTTGAGGGTTGCTTTTGCTTTAATCGAAACAGGGTCGATGATGATGCCACTCTCACTTTTTTTAACGCGCTTAATCTCTCTTACTTGAGATTCTATATCCATGTTTTTATGAATAATTCCAAGACCACCTAATCGCGCCATCATAATGGCAGCTCGATGTTCTGTTACTGTATCCATCGCTGCTGAAACCAAAGGGATATTTAACGAAATATTTTTAGTTAATTGTGTTTTAACACTGACCTCTTTGGGTAAAATCTCTGAGTATTTTGGGACTAACAACACATCTTCAAAGGTTAATGCTCTTTTGCGTATTTTCATATTTTGCTCCTATAATCCTAATTCGCGCTCTAAACTTAGAGCACCGTCTAACAACGCTTGCTCACCATATGCTTGTCCGATCAACTGTCCTCCTACAGGAAGCCCTTTAGCATCCATTCCAATAGGAACGGAGATACCAGGAAGTCCTGCAAGGTTCAGTGAAATCGTATAAATATCACTTAAATACATCTCCAAAGGATCTGCTTTTGCACCAAATTCAAAGGCAGTTGTTGGGGTAACGGGGGTAAAAATCAAATCTGCTTCTTTAAAAATTGCTTCGTATTGGGCTTTGATAAAATGTCGCGCTTTTTGCGCTTTGATGTAATACGCATCATAATAACCGCTACTTAAAACAAAAGTTCCTAGCAAAATACGCCGTTTTACTTCTTCACCAAATCCAAGGCTACGACTTTGGATAAACATCTCTTTAAGGTTTTCACTTGGTGCGCGATTGCCATATCTCACACCATCATAACGACTAAGATTAGCACTTGCTTCTGCTGTGGCGATGACATAATATGTCGCGATGTCGTATTTAGAATTGATGAAATTGCGATAAATGATTTTATGTCCTGCTTTTTCTAAAACTTTAATCGCCTCAACCATCTTCTCGCGCACTTCCGTACTGGCTTCATTGAGATAATTTTCAATGACAGCAATCGTCATTTTTCGATTGGGGTCAAGCTTATCTGAAACCTTTACATGTACAACATTGGCACTCGTAGAATCCTTAGCCTCATGCCCTGCGATAATGTCATATAAAATAGCCGCATCTTCCACCGTTTGCGTAATCGGTCCAATCTGGTCAAGTGAACTTGAATACGCGCCCAGTCCATAACGACTGACTTTGCCATAGGTAGGTTTAAGTCCCACACACCCACAAAAGGCTGCAGGCTGACGGATACTTCCTCCCGTGTCACTTCCAAGGGCTGCGATGGCAATGCCAGCAGCCACAGCCGCCGCACTTCCGCCACTACTTCCACCGGGGACGCATTTGAGATTATGAGGATTAAGTGTTCTTCCATAAAATGATGACTCAGTCGAACTTCCCATCGCAAATTCATCCATATTGGTGCGACCAAAAGGAGCAAGTCCATTTTTGAGCATATTATCGATAACCGTAGCATTATAAGGAGCGATATAGCCTTGTAAGATATTTGAACCACTGGTGACTTCCCAGCCATTGACTTGGATGTTGTCTTTAATGGCGATAGGAATTCCCTCTCCGTATTCGCTCAAAGGTTTACCCGTAAACTGTTCAACATACGCACCCAAATTTTTTGTCGCTTCGATTTTTTGTTTAATCTCAATTCTTAGGTCAAATATTGCTTCTTTTGGGAGCTTTAATGCTTCTTTTAAAGTCACCACTACTTCTCCTTATTAACTGTTTTTATTTTCACAAGATAAACACATACACCAATGATGGCAAAGATAATGCCAACACTGCTAAATACAAAACTTAGCTCCACAGGAGTACTCAAATCAAACATTGAGCGCCTTTGCACAACG
>JAQWCT010000235.1 GCA_028705785.1 Sulfurospirillaceae bacterium
CATCTTTGACGCAGGAGCTAGGGATGCAAAAATGGACTATGCCAAGGCAAAACGCGAGCTTTATCTTGCAAGCTATGAGGCAACTATTCAAACGGCATTTAAAGAAGTAGCCTCTTCACTTGCCCGCCGAGCCACCATATATGAGCAGTACAAAGCACAAGAAGGTCTTGTTGAAGCCAATGCCAATAGTTATACGCTCTACAATATGCGCTACCAAAAAGGAGTCGACACTTATCTGAACGCACTCCTAGCGCAAAGAGCACTCTACAGTGCGGAGCAAACACTCATCAATGTGCGCTTAGAAGAGCTTGACAATCGTGTGACTTTGTACCGTGTTTTAGGGGGTGGCTTAGCGCAAAAGCGTGAGTAAAATGCCTTACATGTAAAGCATTTTACTCCATGCTCTTTATCGTTTTAGGTAAGAGCCAAATCGCTAAAATACCACTTATGACGGAGATGACACATCCTAAGATCATCGTCTGATATACACCATCTATAAAGGCTTTATCAACAAGATGAAGGAGGTTTTCTCTTAGGGCTATGTCATCTAGTGAAGAGATAGCGTTATGAGCGGCTTGAATAGAGGTTTTGAGTGTTCCTAAAAGCGTAGAATCAGCTTCTATCGCTTTGACATGTATAAGATAAATACGGTTGACATAACTCCCTAAGATGGCAATACTCATCGCTGCAGAAAGCTCAATGGTCGTCTCATTGAGCGCACTTCCCACACCAGCTTTTGCTTTAGGAATAGAACCCATAATAGAATCTGTTGAGGGCGGCATAGAGAGTCCCATCCCCAAACCTTGAATCAAAAATCCACTTAAAATTGCCCAAAGAGGCATATGAATATCAATGGTAAAGACAAAAATAGCCATACCAAGCGCAGAGATGATAATTCCTCCTCCAATACTGATAGGAGCGCCATAATTTTTCACAATGCTAGGTGCAAACTTAGAACCTACCACAACACCAAGTGTCATTGGCATAAGTAATAATCCCGCTTCCAAAGCACTGTATCCTTCAACGGTTTGAAAAAATTGCGAGAAGAAAAACATGGAGCCGACCATACCAAAGACAATAAGTGCAATGGCAAGGGAGGGAATGGTAAAAGTACGCCTTTCAAAAAGCTCAAAAGGAATCATCGCGTAAGGATATCTTTTTTCCCACACTATAAAAATGCCACAGAGTATCAGCCCTATAATCAAGCTTATACGAACATCCAAATCACTCCAACTTTTTACACCTGCTTCGATAATGCCATAAGTGAGTGCAAACAAAAAGAGCACGCAAAGCGTCATGCCTATAAGGTCTGCTTTAGCACTTTTGTTGTGCGATTCAGGCAAAATCCATGAAGTATAGAGAAAAGCAACAAGTCCAATAGGAAGGTTGATGAAAAAGACCCAGTGCCATGAAGCATACTCAATGATGATGCCCCCTATCAATGGTCCAAGTCCTTGGCTGAGTCCAAAAATCATCGACCAAAGACCGATGGCTTTCATCCGCTCATCAGAGTCTGTAAACATATGGGTAATGATGGAGAGCGTTGAGGGCATAATAAATGCGGCACCCAAACCACTGAGGCTACGAAAGAGAATCAATTCAGTCGTTGATGTGGAAACACCTGCACCCAAAGAAGCGAGACTAAAAAGTACAATGCCGATTTTAAGAAACCGTTTTCGTCCAAATTGATCGCCAAGAGCTCCAATGGTAATTAAGATAGAGGCAAAAAAGAGGATATAAATATCGACAATCCATTGGAGTTCGCTCATACTCGCTTTTAAATCGCTAGAAATGGAGGGAAGGGCGACATCAAGGACGGTATTATCCAGTGTGATGATGGACATGGCAAGACAGAGAGCACCAAGCCCAGCCCATCTTTTTTCGTATGTATAGTGCATTAAAATATTCCTAAAAGTGCAGAGAGTTATCGTATTTATATCATGAAATCATATCAAAGATGAGCTTACATCACTGTACTTTATAGAAAATATGTGCCCTTGAAATCTTTTACATGTAGAGGCATTGGACAATAAAGTAGCAATCTTTTTGTTACCAAGCTGATATAATTTTTCTATACAATCTTTTCAGTAAAGGATTTTCATGTCAAGCAAAGTGTATGTCTTAGATACCAACATCATCCTCCATAACACCAATTTCATCAAAGAGTTGTGTGATGGAGGGAAAAATATCATCGTTATTCCTGAAACGGTTTTGATTGAGCTTGAAGAGTTCAAGAAAAACTTCACTGAACTAGGCTATCAGGCTCGAAGTTTTGCCAGAATGTTGGCATCTTGTAAGGTCTTAGAGGTTGATATTCAAGACCCTTATCGTGTCGTCAAGATGCAGTTTGAAGAGGATGTTTTGATTCATCTCTTTTCTAAAACGGCTTATACTTCAGACATTGACTCCAAATATATCAATGAATCCAACGACAAAAGAATCCTAGAAGTTGCTTCTGGTGCGCAGGTGTATTATGAAGATGCTAAGGTTGTCTTTTTATCACTTGATGTTTACGCAAGGATGTTTGGTCTTTTTTCCAATGTCACAGTTGAGTCTTTACGCGAAGATAGAAGTGATGTTCCCGAATTTGAGTTTGTAAAGCAGCTCAAACTTGACTCTAGTTTGTTTAATGTTTTAGATAAGAAGCTGATTAGCGAGTATGACCCAGAGTATAAAAGTGGGAATTACTCGTATGAATTTGTGTGTGATGATGGCAATAGTGCGTATGGCGTGATTTCTCCAGGGGGCGTTATCCATATCATCAATGAAGATTTGGATTTTAGAGGTCTTGAGGTTAAGCCTATCAACACCAAGCAAAAATTTTTTATGAAAGCGCTTCTCAGTAATCTTTTCGATATTCATGTCATTGATGCAAGGGCTGGGAGTGGAAAAACTTTGATGGCATTTGTCGCCGCCATGAGGCTTGTCACCAAAGGAAGTTATGAAAAAATCGTGTATGTGAGAAACTCCATCGAAAGTGTCGACAAGGGTGCTGAGATAGGCTTTCTCTCAGGCAATGAAGAGAAATTTCGTATCTACAATATGGCACTTTACGATACTTTAGAATTTATTGCCAAAAAGAGAACTAAAAAGCGCGATGTGATGGAGCCTCAAGTCGCCATAGAAAAAAAGATAAGCGAACTCATGACCAAATACAACATCGAAAAACTCTGGCCAGGAGAGGCGCGAGGTAGAACGCTCTCCAATGCCATTGTGATATTAGATGAGTGGCAAAACAGTTCAAACAATACCACACAACTCATCCTCTCTCGTCTTGATAACAACTGTAAAGCCATCGTGATAGGCTCCAACAGACAAATCGATAATATGTATCTCAATCGTTTTAATAACGGACTCACATCACTGTTAAAGCAAACCAAAAAAGAACAAAGCCATATCTCGTTGTTTGCCATCGAGTTGGATAAGTCGGTGCGCGGAAAGTTTTCGCACTTTGCCGATGAAATTTTTGGAGATGTTAACAAGCAAAAATGACCAAAAATTACTTTTTAGAGCACGAAGAGCCATTGTACTTTCGGTCTATATTTATCTCTGATGTACACCTTGGAACGAAATTTTCACAAGCGCATGAATTGTTAGAGTTTTTCAAATTTACGCGCTGTGAAAATCTCTATCTTGTAGGCGATATCATTGATGTGTGGGCGATTAAGAGCAAAATGAAGTGGGCTCAATCACACACTGATGTTATCCAAAAGATATTGCGAAAA
>JAQWCT010000236.1 GCA_028705785.1 Sulfurospirillaceae bacterium
AATAATGGCGCTGTGAATATCATCTTTACGGTTATCAAACGCTCAGACATTACACGGGTTCGTGAATTAATCGCCCTACACAACCCTCAAGCTGTTTACTCTATCGAAGATGTCAGACATGCAAGTGACCCAAGCTTCCCTATAGAAATCAGTAAGCGCTCGCGTTTTTCACAGCTTTTTAGAGGAATGCGTAAGTAAATTTTGCTTTACATGTAAAGCATTTTAGCGTACAAAACTGGTCATGATTTTGGCTTCTCTTTCTGGAAAAGGCATATTGTTATCTTTTGCAAGTTGCATCATTTTAAGCGTCCATGCCATGTTTTTACCCAAAACTCGTGCGATTTGCATACCCTCAAAATCTTCGTGTATTTCGCCAGGCATTCTTCCGTGTGCCACATTCCAATAATTTGCCGTTGGCATAATCATCTCGGCGTAGTTAAGATAATGGTTCATTTGGTCAAAAGTATTGACTCCTCCTGAACGCCTTACTGCTACGATACTGGCACCCACTTTCTTACGAAAAAGTCCACCATTGGCTGAGGAAACATAAAAGGCACGGTCCAAAAAGGATTTCATCGTTCCTGCGATACCTGCAAAATGCACAGGTGTTCCGATGAGTATACCATCAGCTTCTTTCATCTTTTGGATACATTCATTGACATACACATCGTCCTTTGCAACACAGCGTTCGTCCTGATTTTTGGCACAAGCGCCACAGCCAAAACAGCCACGAATAGTTTTATTGCCGATGTGCATCACTTCTGTAGTGATGCCCTCATTCGCTAATTCTTGGGCAATGGCATCGATGAGTTGAGCTGTATTTCCATTGTTTTTGGGGCTACCATTGATGGCTACTATATTCATAGTTTTCTTTCTCCTGAGGTTTTGTACTTAATTTGATTGAATTGTAGCATATTCCAAATACAACGAGTTTGCAACATTCGACTGATAATATTTCGTCATAGAAACAAAAAAGGGGTTTATCATGAGTTTATCTAAACAACTAATGACAATGTTAACCATTGTGATTTTGGGTATTGGAACAGTTTTTACGATAAGTATTCAAGAAATGGATAAGGTGTACCAGAAGACCAATACATGTAATATTAATTCTTTGCCAAGTATATTAATTATGGCAAATATTCAAAAAGACTTCTTAAGTATGAGGCTTGCAATATGGGAACATCTCACTTATACTGATTTAGAACATATGAAAGCAGTAGAGAAAAAATACACAGACTATAAAACAACATTTGAAAAACATTTTAAACAATATGAGGCTCTTATTTCTGATGCACACGATAGTGAATTGTATGCCAAAGAAAAACAAATATTTTCTCAATATTTAACCTTTGCCGAGCATATATTGTCATTATCTTATGCAAATAAAAATGAAGAAGCCAGGGAGTACATCTTCAAACATGGTGATATTTCTGCAAATTTATCAAAAACGATTGATGAACATATGTTATATAACAAAAAATTGGCTGAAAATGATGCAAGTGATGCAGAAAAAGAAAAAAGTTCTGCCAGTATCGTGATGATAGTAATATCATTGGCTATAGTCATAGCCGTAATTTTTTTAATTCTTATGATTCGTAACAACATTATGCAAGGTGTTTTTCTCATACGAGATGGCATTTCTGGTTTTGTGAACAATAAAGAGTTAAAGTTTCGTATCAATTATGACAAGAAAAATGAAATCCAAGAAATCGTCAATAGTTTTAACTTACTGGTAGGTACTTTAGCAGTTATCATTGATGATGCAAAACATTCGTCTAGTGAAAATGCTTCTGTATCCAATGAGCTTAGCACTACGAGTATGCAAATAGGGCGAAATGCAGAAAAAAGTACGACTATCGTGGAAAATACCATTCAAGAAATAGCATCAATTAAAAACTTTGTACAAGAAACCGCAGCGCTTTCAGAGAAAATGAAACAAAGTATCACAGAAGCGGGTCAAAAACTCGATAACGCTAAAAATGAAGTTATCACGCTTCGCAATGAAGTAGGACTTGCTAGTGAAGCGGAGACGGCTTTGGCTCAAAAGTTAGAGCAGATGAGTACTGATGCAGAACAAGTCAAACAAATCTTAACGGTTATCTCAGATATCGCTGACCAAACCAATCTACTTGCGCTTAATGCCGCTATCGAAGCCGCAAGGGCAGGGGAACATGGACGAGGCTTTGCCGTTGTTGCAGATGAGGTACGAAAACTAGCAGAACGCACACAAAACTCTCTAACCGAAATCAATGCGACGATCAATGTTATCGTTCAATCCATCGCAGATTCATCAGAACAGATGGGACATAATGCCAAAAACATCAGACGACTTGCAGATGTTTCAACTGGCGTTGAAGAGACGATACTGGGTACAACCAATGTCATGCAAGAAAGTGTTATCTCAGTCACAACAAGCGCTAAAAACTCTATTCAAATCGCGAGTGACACCGATAGAATCGTGTCCATGGTAGGCAACATCAACTCGCTTACCAGTGAAAATGCACGAAGCGTTGAAGAGATAGCCTCTGCGGCAGACCACCTTTCAAAGTTGGCTGAAAATCTTAATACAAAACTTAATCAATTTAAGTCCTAACCGCTCCACTCCTCCCATTCTTCTCTACTTGGAGATAAAGTTCACGCTTTATCTCCCCTCTTTTTTTAAAGACCCAATAGCATCAATGCCAAAGAGAGCATAATCACCCCGATAAGCACTTCAAGGATTTTCCACGCAATGGCTTTATCGAAGATAGGCGTTAAAATCCTCGCTCCATAACCCAAAGAGAAGAAAAAGACAAACGACGAAGTCATCGCACCAAATCCAAACAAAGGCGCTAAGTCTCCAAATTTAGTAGAAACTGAGCCAAGTAAGATAACGGTGTCAAGATAGACATGAGGATTGAGCCAAGTGAAAGCGAGAGTTAAAAGAATGGTTTTTGTCAGTGTTGGAGTCGGTAGTTCTTGCGGTTTAAGTTCATGCGACATACGCCAAGCAGTATAAAAACTTTTCAAACCATAGACAACTAAAAAAGCAAAACCACCAAACTTAGCAATGTTCTGCAAAGAAGGAAACTGCTCCACCAAATACCCAAACCCCGAAACACCAGCGAAAATTAAGATGGCATCAGAGAGTGCGCAGACAAAACAGATGACAAAGACATGCTCTTTTTTAATGCCCTGTTTCAACACAAAAGCATTTTGCGCTCCGATGGCTAAGATGAGAGAAAAGCCGAGGCTGAAACCTGAGATAAATGCGTTCATTGAAAATTCTTTACATGTAAGAAATTTTAGAGCTTTTGAAATACGAAAAGATGTTCGTGCATGATAAGTAAAAAGTTAGCTTCTTTGGATTTCTTGACCCAAAACCCTGTGGCTTTGCAGTTATGTTGATGTTTGATGATGTCTTCTTTGAGCGTAAAGCCTACATGTAAGAACCGTTGCATCACCATAAATGCTAAAGGCTGATACATCTTTTTGCGTCTTGTGTCACCGATGAGAATAGCACAAAACTTTCCCTCTTTCAAAATGCGATAAAACTCTTTGGCAACTTTTTCCATCTCGTCACAAAATTTGGTTAGGTCGTGGATATTTGAAAGGTCTTGTTCGATCTGTTTTTCTGAATAGTTGATAATGTCCGCGTAAGGAGGATGGTTGAGGATGAAGTCGATACTTTCATCTTTAAGCATGGAAAAGTCTCTTGCATCATTTACTTTTATTTTT
>JAQWCT010000237.1 GCA_028705785.1 Sulfurospirillaceae bacterium
TCAATTGTCCCCTCTATTTTATTGTATTTGATGGCATTTGAAAGCAAATTATCGATGAGTTTTATCATGCTCTCTTTGTTTACATGTAAGGATGTTTCTGCTAAATCTAGGCTTACATGTAAACCCTGACTCATTGCCAAATCATAAAAATAATCCATCCTTTGCTCCACCAACGCTTTAACATTCACCTCTTGTTTGAGCTCATTTTGTTTGTCGTGAAGCAACATATAGCTCATATTGCCATACAAAGAAGCGATGCGTTTTCCACTGAGTTCGATGCGTTTTTTCTTTTTAGGGTCAATGTCTCCTAGTGTTTCGATGCTCATCAAGATAGCAGTGATGGGCGTGTTAAGCTCATGCGTGGAGTCCTTGATGAAGTTATCGAGCGTTTCGATTTCATCTTTGATAGGTTTTAAAAAAAGCTTTGCTAGTACAAAACCCAAAAGTGTTGCAAACATCAGTCCAAAGAAAACATACATTAACACCTCTTTGGCAAGTGTTTCTTTGTTCTGCTTTATCCCCTCTTTTTTGACAACGATGTACTTTACGCCTAAATGCAGTTGGCTACTTTCATCAATGTAAAAGAGATTATCGCCCTCAAAGTAAAAATTCTGCGTAAAATCAACCTTATCCAAAAACCCTACATGTAAAGGATTTTTGCTCACGCCATAAAGCGATATTTTGTAATTTTCATTGTTTTGAAAACATTCATTGGGGCTTTTTTGCGCTAGGCATTGGGTTAAGCGTTCATCATCCATCATATGTGAAGTGATGATTTGATGGGCTATTGATGAAGCAAATGAGCGGATTTTTAAGCCATAGTTTTCATGGAGATTTTTCATCTCGATGGTGTAAAACATATAGGCTAACACCAAGATAAAGGCGTAAATAGAGATAAGATAAATCAGCAAAAATCGCAAAAGGGATTTTTTCTCATACGAGCTTAAATAGATAACCAACTCCTTTGATATTTTCGATTTGATTCTCAAACAAATAGGGACGAAGGTTTTTGATGTAAGTGCGAATTGTCGCATGTGTTGGTATCTCTTCATATCGCCATACTTCATCGATAATGGTTTCAAAACTAATGGTTTTATCCGCATTTTTAATGAAAAAGTCCAACAACTGCGCCTCTTTTTTGCGAAGTTTATGCTCTACCCCATCCATCACGATTTTATAAGTTTTGGGATTATATATCGCTCCATCATTAAGCTTTATAACTTCATCGCTTTCGATATGGTGCAGTTTTTTAGTTCGCTCAATCCGACTAAGTAACTCTTCGAGTTCAAAAGGTTTTTTCAGATAATCCTCAGCCCCAAGCGCAAAGCCTTTTTTCACATCTTTAATCTGGTCAAGCGAGCTGATAAAGATAGTCGGCGTGTCGATATTGGCTTCCCTTAGTGCTTCTAAAAGCTCAAAACCATTCATAGAGGGCACATTAATATCTAAGAGTAAGAGGTCATATTTGTTGGAAAATATCGCCTCTAACGCTTTTTGCCCATCGTAAAATTTCTTTACATGTAAGCCATTTTCCACCAAAAATTCTTCGATGATTTCGCATAAAATGGTGTCATCTTCTAGGAGTAATATTTTCATAAACGCATTTTAGCGTTCGCACGCTTCAATAACAATAACCGCTGTCTCTTCGATATGAGGCAGAAAATCCGTAAGCTGTTGGCACTTGTCTTTGATGCAAAATTCATATCCTTTGGTGTAGGGAGAATGAGAAAGATTGAGGCTTTTCATCGGTGCAAGAGAGGGCGTAAAATGCCATGAACCCTCACGAAAAACTGCACCCTCAGGAGGTTCCATCCCAGCACCCATGCCTTTGATGCGTGCTTCCACAAGCCGTAAGGTTTTCCCCTCAATCTTCCAATCCTCTTCCCAACGCACTTTTTCCACAGAGTGCATCCAAGCCAGTGTAAAAGCTTGGATGGACAAGGTGGCAGATAATGCTCCTGCACTTAAGCAAAGGGCTATCATTTTTTGCGGCTTTGAATCCAATTCCAAATAATAAATGAAAAACCAACACCAAAACCAACTTCATCAGTAATCGGCAAAGCAACCACCAACGATCCAGCAGCAACGGCGGCAATAATGCGCTCAGTAAGATTTAACGGCGACCACAAATAACCAATAGCCGCACTGCCCCATAGGAAAATAGCAAGTAACGCTTTTATAACGATGTAAACAACTGCCCAAAGCGTTGGGTCACCTTGTAGCATCAATGCGGGAGAATAAACCGCCATAAAAGGAACGACAAAGCCTGCAATGGCGATTTGTGTTGCTTTAAACCCTATCTTCATAGCTGGAGCTTTTGCGATAGATGCCGCGGCAAAAGCGGCCAACGCAACAGGAGGTGTCAAATCAGCCATAATGCCAAAGTAAAAAACAAACATATGACTCACGATGAGTGGCACACCAAGTTTTAACAACGCAGGTGCGGCGATAGAACTCGTGATGATGTAGTTAGGAATTGTCGGAATTCCCATACCTAGAACTAAACAAACAATCATCGTCAATAAAAGTGAAAGAAACAGACTCGTTTCACCCACTTCAAGAATAAACCCAGCAAAATTTGAAGCCGCCCCAGTCAAAGTTAAAACACCGATGATAACCCCAACAATAGCACAAGCGATACCCACGCCAAGGGCTTGTTTTGCCCCATCAACCAATCCCATTTTCATGGTATGCAAAGTCTCTTTGCCACCTTTAACAAAAAAGTTCGCGATAACCATGATGACGATAACGCCAAGAACGGGGACAATGCCCCATTTACCAAACGAAGCCGCTCCAAGTCCTATGGCAAACCAAAAGACATAGCGCAAAGCCGTATACGAGATACTTGCCGCAAGCGCCGCACCAAGGATAAGCATCGCTGTAAGGGTTAGCCCCATCATGCCTGCAAACATCGGCGTAAAACCATGGAAAAGCATATAGACTAAAGCGACCAAAGGAAGGGCGAGATGCCAGTTTTCTTTGAGTGCAAGCCATGCATTAGGACATTGGTCTTTGGGAACACCGAGAAGTTTTAATCGTCCGGCTTCAAGATGCACCATCCAAAATGCGGTAAAATAATAGAGCATCGCAGGGATAATAGCCGCCATAACAATATCAGCGTAAGGAACATTGAGTGTTTCCGCCATGATGAACGCCACAGCTCCCATAACAGGAGGCATGATTTGCCCACCCATCGAAGAAGTCGCTTCCACAGCTCCTGCAAATGTTGAACTGTAGCCAAAACGCTTCATCAAAGGAATGGTAAATTGCCCCACTGTCAAAACATTGGCAACGCCAGAACCAGAAATCGTTCCCATAAGCCCTGATGAGATAACCGCAACTTTGGCAGGGCCACCTTGTGCGCCACCGACTAAACCAAGGGCAAGTGCGTTAAAAAGGCGAATCATTCCTGCATGTTCAAGGAAAGTTCCAAACAAGATAAACAAGAAGATATAAGTCGCCGATACAAGGGTCGGAACGCCCAAGATACCATCACTCCCAAGGTAAAGCTGACTTACAATTTGGTCAAACCCAAAACCTCGATGGGCGATGGAGAGGGGAAGGTATTGTCCAAAGAAACCATACGCAAGAAATGTTGCACACACCAAAGTAAGCGCCCAACCAACTACGCGTCTTGAAGCTTCAAAAACAAGTACGGTAGCCACCGTCGCCACAACCAAATCCGCAATGCTAGGGTCACCTGAGCGTTCTATCAAA
>JAQWCT010000029.1 GCA_028705785.1 Sulfurospirillaceae bacterium
AAATCAACCCAAATTTAGCCGCTGTTTTAGGTGAAGTTTCTAGTAATAGACCCGTTTTGGTTCTCTTTAATTTAGGGCTAGACTCCATACCTGTATGGCATTATTCTGTTGTAACAGGATTCAATAAAGCCTCTAAAGAAATTTTCCTCACTGGAGCTAAAAACACTCAAACATGGATGACTTTTGATGAGTTTGAAAGATTTTTTGGACGAGGTGGTAGTTGGGCTATCGTAGCACTTAAACCTCCATTGTTACCTATAGCATCTAGTGAAAATGAGATGATTAAAGCTATCGCGGATATGGCTGAGGTTGGCTATAGAGAGCAGGCTAGATTAGCAGCTATTAACTATGTCAAACAACATCCTTTATCTTTTTTAGGCTCTATGATGTTGGCGAATATTCATTATGAGATGAAAGATTATTTGAATGCAACAGCAGAATATAAACGCGCTCTTGTTTTAAAACCAAATGACCCTGTTGTTTTGAATAACCTAGCACAATCATTGCTCAAAGAAAACAAACTCAACGAAGCTAAACTTTCAGCACTTGCGGCTGTCAATGCAGGTGGTGTATTTTTAGTAGAACATCAAAAAACACTCGAAGAAATCAATCAAAAACTTCGACAATAGTCCTTTTCCAAATTTTTACATGTAAGGTTTTCCTTACATGTAAAGCGCCTTATATAAATAACTAAAAAGTAACCTAAGCATCGTATGATGTTTACATGTAAAAGATCGCACAAGAACTTTTGTTTTTGTGTAGCGCTATTTTACATACCGTGTGTTTTCATGTTCGACCCCTCTACCATGTATCTAACGACCTACCAAAAAAAGGAAATATCATGTTCAATAACCAAAGCAAAAACAACTCAACAGATCCAAAAAAAGGTGTCGTTACCCCTGATCCAAAAAAAGATGCTCCAAAAATCATCGACCCTAAAAAAGATTCACCAAAAACTAATCCTAAAAAAGACGACAGGATTAAAAATTGAAAATCTTAAGAGATGACAATGTCACGACATTTAAGTATTCATTTGTTCTAGCATCTGTTGCTATTGCTACATTAATATCAATCAATACATCAGCATTTGCTTCCGATATGGACGATAGTATAGAATCATCTTTCAAAAAAAGTTTTGTTTATAAAACTTATTTGAAGGACGAAAAGATCAAAATCACTTCAAAAGAAGGGGCTGTAGTCCTCTCTGGCGAAGTCTTCGATGATGCGCATAAGCCAATGGCTGGAAGTACAGCTGAAGCATTGAGTGGTGTCAAAAGTGTCGATAATAAAATCGTTATACGAGAAGATAGACTACCTGAAAACTCTGACACATGGATACGAATGAAAGTGCAAACAGCACTTGTTTTTCATAGCCAAGTGAGTGACACTAAAACAGAAGTCTATGTAACTGATGGTGTTGTCACTCTTAAAGGAATAGCCTCAAGTGCAGCAAGAAGAGATCTTACGACCGAATATGCTAAAAAAGTGGAAGGCGTTAAGCGCGTTGTGAACAATATGAAACTCGCAAAACCTGAAACTATGGGTGAAAAAATCGATGATGCGTCCATCACAGCACAAGTTAAAATGACTTTGATTCTTCATAGCTCAACCAGTGCCATTCGTACCAGTGTTTCCACTAAAGATGGTGTTGTAACCGTAAGCGGAAAAGCACAAAACAGTGCTGAGATAGACTTAGTGACTAAACTTGCTGAAGATGTTGATGGTGTTTCTAATATTATCAATACAATGAGCGTTGATCCGTCGTTGAAAAACTAATCAAGGAGACTTTCATGTTATATACAGTCGCACTTTTACTGATTATCATGTGGGCACTTGGACTTATCACAAGTTACACCATGGGAGGGTTTATACACCTTCTCTTGGTCGTTGCGCTGATAGTCGTGCTCGTTAGAATTATTCAAGGCAGGCGTGTCATATGACACAGATTCAAAAAACAAAAAAAGGCAATATTATGAATGATAAAGAACTTTACTTACAAAAAATCCAAGCAGAAGTAAATGAGTGGAAAGCACAAATCGAACTATTTAGAACCAAAGCAGCGTCTGCAACTGCTGATGCCAAAATCAGTATGAACAAAAATATTAAAGATTTGGAAGAAAAAGTTGAAGAAGGCAAAGCAAAGCTTTTGGAGTTATCAAAATCCACAGAAAGCACTTTCGAATCAATGAAAAAAACTTTCGAAACGAAATGGGAAATTGTTAAAACTGCTATTGCAGATACGACTAAAAAACTTAACGCTTAGACCAGCTCAAAACCTAAAGAGAGCTTAGGCTCTCTTTACATGTAAAGACTTTTTCGCAATGCCTCACGCGATGCCCTATCAACTAGAGTAAATAAGTGGTCTATCTCATCTTTATCGCTTGAGAGCTTATGCCCTTTGACTTTTATCAAAGAACACTCTAACTCATCCATCATTTTATAAAACGCTTTATACAACAGATGATGCGCGATAAGTGTCTTTTTTGTGGTTAAAAAATCATTCTTTTCAAAACGCTCTCGCCTCTTTGGCAAACCGACAATATTTTGAGAATCCGTATAAATGATCATCTCACGCCCCAAGCCTTTAACCTCTTCCAAAGCCCATAATAAAGTTTGAAGCTCCAATTTAGTCGAAGAAGTATCCTCAAATTGCTTGACTTTGACTAACGCAGATACATCATCTTTATTTTCGACCATTAAATATGCACCGTAACCGATGTTCGTTTTTACATTAACACTTCCATCGGTAAATAATAAAAGGGGTGACACTATCCTTTCACGACTACAAAATCTTCTTTATCACCTTTCCACTTGAGCGTATACAAATCATTACGGCGAGAGCGCATATTGCGGACACTGCCTCGCTCCCTAAGCTCTTTTAAAAGGCTCATATCAAGGTCAGCTACGAGTGTCATCTCGGTATTAGGTGTTGCTTCTGCGATGGTTGCATCGTGGGGAAAAGCAAAGTCTGAGGGACTAAATACGGCAGATTGAGAGTATTGAATATCCATGTTTTCAACTTTTGGAAGTGTACCAACACTCCCAGCAATGGCAACATAACACTCATTTTCAATAGCCCTTGCCTGCGCACATCGCCTCACGCGTAGATAACTATTTTTCGTATCCGTCCAGTAAGGTACAAAAAGAATATCCACACCCTTATCAGCCAAAAGCCGTGGAAGTTCAGGAAACTCAACATCATAACAAACCAATATCCCCACACGCCCTACATCGGTTTCAAAAACACAAAGTTTTTCACCTCCATGCATTCCCCAATACGCCTCTTCATCAGGGGTAATATGCAGTTTTTTCTGTGAGTCTTGCGTGCCATCTCTTCGACATAAATAACTCGCATTGTAAAGAATATTGTCGTGATACTCAGGCATACTTCCTGCGATAATATTGATGTTATAACGCACGGCAAATTGCCCGATTTTCTCAATTAAATTATCTGTATGCGCTGCAACGGTACGAATCGCTGTTTCAGGACTTTCATCCGAACGCAAAGCCATCAAGGGTGCATTAAAAAACTCTGGGAAAAGCACAAAATCGGCATTGTATCCAGCCATGGCATCCACAAAAAACTCTACTTGGTCAAGGAACTCTTCAACACTTTTAACACTTCGCATTTGCCACTGAATGATACCCACGCGCACTATGCCTCGATGAACAGAAGGATTGGTATGTGGTTCTTCATAATCCACATTACTCCACTCAAGCAAAGTTGCATACTCACGAGAAGCCGTATCGCCTTTGAGATAGCCTTTTAAAATACGCCTCACATGGAAGTCATTAGCAAGTTGAAAACCCAAAACATGGTCACTCAGTTCTTTATCTTTGACCAGTTCTATATACTTAGCAGGTGTCATTTTATCGGCGTGTTCAGCATACCCAGGAATGCGTCCCCCTGCAATGATGCGCTTGAGGTTGAGCCTATAACATAACTCCTTCCTCGCATCATACAGCCTTCGCCCCAGTCTCAACCCACGATACTCTGGGTCAACAAAAACATCTAAGCCATAGAGCGTATTGCCATCCTCATCATGCGTGGAAATAAGCCCATTTCCTGTTATTTGGTTGTAAGTGTGACGATCACCAAATTTATCATAATCGACTATCAAACTTTGTGCTACAGCGATGACTTTGCCATCATCTTCAATACAGATTTGCCCCTCAGGAAAAGTGGTAAGTTGTGCAGTAAATTCTTCAAGCGTCCACCCACCAAGAGTTGGATAAACTTTATCCATCATTTGTTTAACACGATCATAATCCTCAAGCTCTAAATTTCGCAGTACCAATTTATTCGCGTATTTTAAGTCGTCATTATTTGCCATAGAAATATCCCTTTATGATTTGCAAAATAGAAGATTTATTTTATCACAGTTTGGTAGTGAGGTTGATTTATCGGACTATCGACAACTTTTACTCATAAATTTGACAAATTCCATAAATAGATTTTTATCCACATCCTCTATCATATAGGTTTTCATAAGTTGTAAGGCTTCAAATGAACTATAAGCTTCCTTGTAAGAACGCTCCGTTGTCAAGGCACTAAAGATATCTGCGATGGCGACAATTTTTGCAAAATGATGGGTTTGATGACTCATTAAATTATCAGGATATCCATTGCCCCGTGCTTTTTCATGATGGTTGCGTGCGGGTCTTAAAATGTCTTCATTGGTTTCGCCATGAAATTGCAAAATCTCATAGCTAAACACAGGATGTTGCTTCATAATGGCAAACTCTTCTTCGTTAAGCTTACCTTTTTTATTGATAATATCACTTGGAATTTTACTTTTACCTATATCATGCATCATCGCGGCATTGCCAATATTTGAAATATCATTATGCGAAAACTTCAAATAATTAGCAAACCCTATCGAAAAGACAGATACATCCACAGAATGCGTATAAGTATAATAATCGTGTGAGCCTATCTCCATCATACTTTTAATAGATGCAGGGTCACTTAAAATGAGGTTAATCGTACTTGAAACTAGAGATTTTGAACGCTCAATTGCTTCTTTTGATTCTGGTTTTTCGAAAAGATCATTGATAATTCTAGCAGAAGAATCATAGATAAGTTTAGATTTATCAGGTAGTGATATTCCTGCATCGGAGGTAATATCAACAAGAACTTTTTCCAAATAATGATAATAAGTTAGTTCTTCTTTAACGAGTATATAAATAGAATCTGACCCTTTAAGCAAAGAAGCAAGATGCTTTGGAAAGATACTATTTTTTTCAACGAGGAGCGAAAATTTTTCCTCATCTTTTCGATAGATATTAAAAGGAACATACGATTCTGGTTTGATAGAATAAATAGGGATTTGAAGATAAGCGCTCGTGTGTATCGTCGACATCATATGATACTTTCAAAAAAATTAATATGATTATACACTATTTTTTATCAATAGTTAAAAGCAAGAAGAGAGCCGAAGCTCTCAACTTATGGCTATCTTACGCAGTCAAAGAAGAAGTCTGTTTTACCTATCTCTTTAGTCTCTTCATCCAGTGCGTCTAGAACAGCATTGGTTATCCAAGTTAAAAGATTTAGTCCACCTTCGTATCCACTGATAGAGTATCTATGTAAGTGGTGTCTATCGAAGATTGGGAAACCGATACGGATAAGAGGTATTTTTGTATCTCTGTACAACTCTTTTCCATAAACATTACCGATCATAAAATCAACTGGTTCAGTGAAAAGAAGACTTCTTAAAGCCCATAAGTCTTTTCCCATCCAGATGTTACATTCTTCTTTCCATTGAGACTTAGCAAGGATATCTTGCATCTCTTTTTCCCAATGTTTTCGTGGTGCATTGTGGCAAAGGATATGTGTTGGAACAGCGCCCATCTCTACTAAGAAAGAAACAACACCTAACAAGAAGTCAGGATCTCCCCAGATGGCAAACTTTTTACCATGCATATACGGGTAGCTATCTTGCATCGCATCGACGAGTTGTCCTCTTAATACAGTAAGTTCTTTAGGCACTGGCTTGCCTGTGAGTTCACTGAGTTTCATCACAAACGCATCTGTTCCACCTAGACCAATTGGGTTACATGTAACATAGTCTTGTTTCCAATTGTTCTTAATCATCTTCGCTGTAGCAATCGTTGAATATCTCTGTAAAGAGATAGTTGCTTTTGCACTGCTAGCAGTTCTTGCAACATCAAGAGGTGTACCGCCAGCATAGATTTTATACTCGCCAGCAGGCGTATTCCACTGCTCTTCATGATCGCCTAGCATAACGATTTTATCGCTAAACATTGCAGCGATTTTTTTCACTTCTTTCAAACTTCCAAGGTATGGTTCAAATCCAGGAATGATATTGATGCGTTCTTCGTCTTTCACGATTTCACGATCTTCAACAGGATTTAGCTCTTGCAAAATAGCATTCATCATGTTGTCATATCCAGTGATGTGACTTCCTGCAAATGAAGGTGTATGTGCCGCAGGGATTGGTGTATTGTCCAACTCTCCCTCAGCATCAGCTTTTGCACCTAATACAAACGCGTTCAAGTCATCTCCGATAACCTCAGCCATACATGTCGTAGAAACCGCGATCATGTCTGGTTTGTAAAGCGCTTTACAGTTTCGTAAACCCTCTTTCATATTTGAAAGACCACCAAATACCGCCGCACTTTCACTCATAGAATCACTTACACATGGTGTTGGTTCTTTAAAATGTCTTGTAAAGTAACTTCTAAAGTAAGCCACACAACCGTGACTTCCATGAACATAAGGCATCGTATTTTCAAAACCAAGCGCTGCCATAACTGCACCTAAAGGCTGACACGCTTTAGCTGGATTGATGGTGATGTTCTCTCTTGCTAAGTTTTTCTCACGGTATTCCCATGTGGTTGTCCACTTAGCTATTTCGATCACTTTTTCAGGATTTGTGGCACCTGCATGACCTTCAAATTGTTGTTTTGTTTTAAAAACTTCTTGATACTCTGGTTTTAAAAAGAGCTTCTGCCCATTTACTATGTTTTCTACATCTTGCATTTTGCTCTCCTTATTTTGATTCCCATGGTGCTTTGGTGTGAGCCCATACTGGGGAGTTCATCGCCAAATCCATGTCTTTTGCAAAAATTGCAAAGGCATCGTATCCATGATACGGACCACTATAATCCCAAGAGTGCATTTGTCTAAATGGTAAGCCCATTTTTTGGAAGACATATTTCTCTTTAACGCCACTCGCAACCAAATCAGGTTTAAGTTTATGCACAAATTTTTCTAATTCATACTCATTGACATCATCGTAAATAACCGTTGTTCCAACGAGCTCGTCTTTAGTTCGTTTATAATCATCACCATGGCCAAATTCGTAACCTGTTCCAATGATAACCATACCTAAATCTTCATAAGCACCGATAACATGTCTTGGGCGAAGTCCACCGACATAAAGCATAACGGTTTTGCCTTCCAACTTTGGTCTATACTTAGCGATAACTTTATCGGTCATTGCGGTATACTTAGCAATCACTGCTTCTGTTTTAGCTTGAACACTCTCGTCAAAACAAGCAGCAATTTTGCGTAAACTCTCAGTCGTTTTGGTTGGCCCAAAGAAGTTATATTCGATCCAAGGAACCCCAAACTCTTGTTCCATATGTCTTACAACATAGTTCATACTTCGGTAACAATGAAGCAAGTTTAACTTAGCTTTTGGCGCCATTGTTAACTCTTTATAAGTCGTATCTCCACTCCATTGAGCGATGACTCTTAAGCCCATCTCCTCAAGTAAAATTCTTGAACTCCAAGCATCTCCACCGATATTGTAGTCACCGATGATGGCAACATCATAAGGCGTAGATTCAAGGTCTTTCTTATAAGAGTTATCAGGAAGTACCTCATCACGAATCATATCATTAGCGATATGGTGACCAAGACTTTGTGAAACACCACGAAAACCCTCACAGGAAACCGCAATAGTAGGTTTACCAGAGTCTTTTTTGTATGCTTTAGCAACCGCTTGAATATCATCCCCAATCAAACCAATTGGGCATTCACTTTGGATAGAAATACCATTGTTCAAAGGGAAAAGATCATCAATCTCGGCTAATGCAGCTTTGAGTTTTTTATCTCCACCAAAAACGATATCTTTTTCATTATAGTCAGTTGAAAAGTTCATCGTAACATAAGTATCAATACCTGTTGTTCCGATATAATAGTTTCTACGACCTGCTCTACTATATTGACCACAACCAATAGGACCATGAGAGATATGTACCATATCTTTAATAGGACCCCAAACAACTCCCTTACTTCCAGCATAAGCACAACCTCTTTGGCTCATAACCCCTGGAACGGTTTGTTTGTTACTTTTAGTTGCGTCACAAGCGCCTTTTACGCCATCAGGTGCATCGACACCTAGATGCTTTGCTCTACTTTTTTTAGCCTTTTCAGGGTACGCTTCAAGAATCTCTTCTATCGCTTCTTGCTGTTGGCTTAGGAGTGTTTGTGTTGTCATATTTTTTCCTTTTAAGAAATACGCGATTAAGCGATTTTCACTCTATAGAGAAGCATATCGTCGAGTTTTCTACAAACATCTGCTGTTACGCCACCGTCAACTGCTTTAGAAACTTCACTCATTTGATATTTGTTGGTGTAAAAAATCATTTTGTATTCGCCTTCAATGTCTGATTTATTGTAGTAATCAGCCAATGCAGTAAAAAGGAATGATCCTTTTTCAACTCTTAAATCTTCTTGTTTGATACCATCACGATTTTCACTGATAAGAACGGCGTAACTCACATTTGAAAGATCGCCTACTTCGCTGGTTACTTTTTCAACAACTTGCTCATGACTAATTTTGTTTCCCATAGCTGCTGGGAAGTGATATCCGCATATAAACATGATTTGCTCCTTATTTTTATTTTAATTCAATACGCCAAAAGGGCAAAGCTCTTTTGACTGCGTTAGCCACTGTGGCACTAAAGCTTGCCAACATTGTTGGCAGAATGTACTTATGCTGTTGCTTTTTGACCGATAGCATCTGCTTCGACTTCTTCTTCCAAACCAAACTCCATTAACAAGGCTTCAAGATCATCCATCTCTAGTGGTCTAGGGATTACTTTAAGGTCGTTAGCGATGATTTTACGAGCCAATTCTTTGTACTCAAATGCTTGGTCAGTTTTATCAGCAAACTCAACAACCGTCATACGACGAAGCTCAGCTCTTTGAACATGGTTAGAACGAGGTACAAAGTGAATTAACTGTGTTCCGATTTGTTCAGCCAAGTGTTTTGCCAAATCGTATTCACGATCCGTCATACGAGCGTTACAAATAAGTCCTGCAAGTCTAACACCACCAGTGTTTGCGTATTTCAAAATACCTTTAGAGATATTGTTAGCCGCGTACATAGCCATCATCTCACCTGACATAACGATATAGATCTCTTGTGCTTTACCTTCACGAATTGGCATCGCAAATCCGCCACAAACAACATCGCCTAGTACATCGTAAGAAACGAAATCTAAATCTTGGTCATAAGCACCCTCTTCTTCCAAAAAGTTAATCGCAGTAATAACACCACGACCTGTACAACCAACTCCTGGCTCTGGTCCACCAGATTCTGCACACATAATGAAGCCCTCAGTAATATCTGTATTAGCAGGGTCAAACTCAGCCGCACCTGGCTTACATACATCATCAAGTTCCAAATCTTCAACTGTTCCAGCTTCAGCAGCAAGTTGCATAATAGTACATTGTGCTTTTTCATGTAAGATAAGTCTTGTTGAATCCGCTTTTGGGTCACAACCAACGATAAGTATTTTTTTACCGAAGTAGTGCGCCATTGCCGCTAGTGTGTTTTGTGATGTGGTAGATTTTCCAATTCCACCTTTGCCATAAAAAGCAATTTGTCTAAGTTCAGCCATTGTATCTCCTTCTTTGCAAGTTTTTATTTCACCAAACAAGTTTGCATATAGTGTTCCTTTGAGAAAAAAAGAGAAAATTTTTTGAAGTAAATTGAGTTATATTTACATGTAAGGTTTTGATGATTAGCGGTATAGAAAGAGGTTTAAGCCCGTATTATGGGCAATAAGCCTTAATTTAAAATGAGTAGTAACACCATAAAGAAATGAAAGATAGAGCCACCTAAGACAAAGAAGTGCCAAATAGCATGGTTAAGATGAAGTTTCTTCCACACATAAAAAATGATACCAACCGTATAAGTGATACCACCTGCCAATAATAAAGAAAGGGTGAGTGAGTCAAGATTGGCGACGAGGGTTTTAAAAACACCTACAACCATCCAGCCCATTAAGACATAAAGGATTAAAGAAGGTCGCGCAAAGCGTCGTGGGAAAAAAAGATTGAGGCTGACACCTAGTGCTGCGATCGCCCATGAGATGCCAAAGAGTGTCCATCCCAACTCACCTCTAATTCCTAGTAAGCTGATGGGCGTGTAAGTTCCTGCGATAAGAATGTAAATAGCACTATGGTCAATTTGCTGTAAAATGGATTTGGTTCTTGGCATATAAATAGCGTGATAAAGCGTAGAAGCACTATACATAATGATTAACGCGAGTCCAAAGACTATCGCACTGGCGATTTTGGCACCATCTCCACTTTGCCCTGCAAAAACACATAAAATACTCAGAGCACTCACACTGAGCAAAATTCCAAGACCATGGATGGAACTATGCCAAATCTCTTCACTTAACGAGTAATCTCTTGATGTCATAAGGGTGTCTCCTTTTAAAAGTGTCGTGAGGAACCCATTCATTATACTGCTATTTTAACAATATTTTCTGTTGAATCACTTCCCGAAAATAATATACATATGTTTGTTACTTATTTTAGAATAATGTTTACAATGGAGCCAATAAATTGCCGCGGGGTAATTTATTGGCTCCATTGAGTTGTTAGACATATTGTCTATGATTGTTCCTCTATCTGAAAATATAAATCAAGTAATTCACTTTTATACTTTTCTAATAATTCAGTATCATAAATTGTAATTGGATTATATGTAACACCTTTGTCATCAATTGGATATTTCAATTGTTGCTCAAAAGACATTGAATATCTTGCTTTCAATTGTTCAATTTTATCTTTTGTAAAATTACAATAATCTACATCTTCAGGTTTACAAAATGGAATATTTATATCCCATTTATCATCTTGATAATATTTTTTATATTCTTTATATAATGTAAATATTTCATGCCCTCTTACTGATTCATTAGAAGCTTGAAAGATTGCGAATTTTAAAAATAATTCTGTTGCGTGATAAACTAAATAAGCTGTTACATTTGAATATTCAGCTGTATTGAAATAAACATTGTCTTTTTCTTTTGATGATATTAAAGCAACTTCTAAAAATGATATTGCTCTATTGAAAAATTGAGTTGAAATCGGTTTTAGCATTAATCTATCCTTTAAATGAACTTTAGGGATCGAGGGCTTGACTTTTAACTTTTTGTACTCTAAGCCACTTTGACACAAACCTCAACACCCGTCAAAAATAATATCTATTTAATCTTTAAAAGCAAGATAAAGAATGAACTAAACTTCTTTTCAATTTTTTACATGTAAAAGAAACTTCTGCCTACTTATTGCACAGATGGCTAAGAAACCTTTTGATACAATGTCGTATTATTTTTTTTGGAGTTTGAAATGAGTGATATTGTTTTTTTAAATGGAGATTTTTTAAAAGCTGAGGATGCCAAAGTATCTATTTTTGACCGTGGATATCTTTTTGGCGATGGTATTTATGAAGTGGTTCCTGTTATTAATGGCAAAGTGATTGATAAAGAGCCTTTCTTTGAACGCTTTGATGGTAGCCTTAGTAAGATTGGTTTAAAAGCGCCTTTTTGTAAGGCTGATATTGTAACTATCTTGGATACATTAATAGCTAAAAATGATTTAGTTGAAGGTGGCATTTATATGCAAGTAACTCGTGGTGTTGCACCAAGAGAGTTTTACTTCCCAGAAAATACACCTACTACTTTCATGGCATTTATCTTTAAAAAAGAGATTATCAATAATCCTCTTGCAGAAAAAGGTGTTAAAGTTGTTAGTTGTGCAGACATTAGATGGAAAAGACGCGACATCAAGTCTATCTCTTTACTCGGTCAAGTATTGGCTAAAGAAGAGGTTCATCAAAAAGGTGCCTATGAGGGTTGGATGGTTGAAGATGGTTTTGTCACAGAGGGAACTTCATCAGCAGCTTTTATCATTAAAGATGGCATCATCATTACACGCCCACTCTCCAATGCCATTTTACCGAGCATTCGTAGAAAACTTTTAATGGAACTTACCAAAACACACGGTATCAAAGTTGAAGAGCGTCTTTTTACAATCGAAGAAGCGTTAAATGCTGATGAAGCATTTATGGCAAGTGCAACCATTTTTGTTCTTCCTATCATTGAGATTGATGGTAAAGCAATTGGCAGTGGAAAACCAGGTCCTATGGTTAAAAAACTTCGTGAAATGTATATTGAAGCCGCACTTAAAGAGGCAAATGCTTAATGACAAAAGGCTTTACATGTAAAGCCTTTTGATACTTTCTCTTTATGCTTTTTCTCTCATCTGTTTTATCAGCTTTACACTCAAAAGATCAAGCGGTGTTCCGCGTTCTGTTAATTTTTCAATTAATAAAGCTCTGCGCTCATCAGGGAGATTTTGTCCTGCTTTGAGTTTTAAAGAAATTGATTGTGGATTAAGCATGAAAATACCAATGTTCTCGACTGCTTTTTTATAAATAGGATTCGCCACTTCAATGACATCATACCCACCATCTGGCTGAAGCTTTTGCATAAGTGCGTTCAGAATCTCACACTTTTGATGCGCTTCTTCTATCATTTCAATATCTCCAACAAACTGTATCGAACCATACAGCTGTGACGCAGGGCACGCGGCACGGGTATTGCTAAAATACGATGGCAGTAAAGAAAGAGGTTTTACCACATTAAAACTTGCTCGTTTATTTTTAGCAATGACATTAATTTTACGCCCCTCTTTTGAGCCATGAAAATAGATACACTCTTTATACCAAACAAAATTCACAGATACTGCATAAGGCTCAGCACCATCAACAAGGCAAAGTGTTCCATACTCACAGCTTGCCAGTAACTCTTCTAATAATTTTGGATCATTCACTTCAAATTCTGCTCGTCGCATGATCTCTCCTTTTGATTATTTTAAATAAAAATTGTGGTATTATAACCCCAAACTGTACTCTTAACAAGAGCCAGTTAATGAAATATATTAGGGGACAGTGGTGTATATTTTAGATAAAGAAAACAAAAAACCACTCTATTTACAACTCTATGATGCACTAAAAAAAGAAATTTTAAATAATCTATCTTATGGTGACAAACTTCCCTCTATTCGCAAAATAGCTACTGAATATACCATCAGTAAAAATACTGTCGAGTTAGCATACAAACAACTCTACGCGGAAGGATATATCGAGAGTACTCCCAAAAGTAGATACTTTGTTGCAGATATACTCTTAGAACATGATGCGCCAACAAAAACAAGGTGTGCAACCAAAGAAAACGCACCTCTTTCTATCCTTTATGATTTTGTTCCTGCAAGACTCGCGCATGATACATTTCCCTTAAAACTCTGGAAACGACTTTTTATCAAAGCCATGGAAACAGAACCCGATTTTGGTGCATATGGAGATAGACAAGGAGAGATAGGTCTTCGTGAAGAGATTGCAAAGTATCTCATTCAATCTCGTGGTGTAAACTGCGATGCTACGCAAGTCATCATTTGCGGAGGATTTGCAGATTCGATGAATCTTTTGGCAACGATTTTAAAAAAGCAGTTTAATCACATTGCTATTGAACATCCTGGCTTTCCTATTGTGCGCTCTTTATTTAATGATTATGGTTACACCACCGTGCCTATTAGTGTTGATCACAATGGTTTAGTCATTGACGAGCTAGAAGCATCTTCTTCTAAACTGGTTTACATTACACCCTCGCATCAATACCCAACGGGTGTGAGTATGCCCATCAACCACCGTATTAGGCTTTTAAATTGGTCAAAACGTGTGGAAGGGATTATCATTGAGGATGATTATGACAGTGAACTGAGGTATCAAAACCGCCCTATTCCCTCACTTCAAGGACTAGACAATGACGATAGAGTTGTTTATGTTGGGACCTTTTCCAAGTCACTCTCCCCAGCTCTTCGTGTCAGCTACCTTATACTGCCACATCGTTATTTGCAAACCTATAGAGGGTTGTTTCAAACACGTCATCAACGCTGTTCTGTGTCGCTTTCAACTCAAAAAACATTGGAACAATTTATGGCAAATGGGCACTGGGAAAGGCATTTACGAAAAATTCGTACCCTTAACCGTAAAAAACATGATTTGATGAAAGAGATATTAAAAAGCACGCTAGAGAACATGATAGAAATCATCAGCGAAGGCGGAGGTCTTGCCATCCTCATACGACCAACGATTGACATTCATTTGGCAAAATTAAGGCAAAACGCCTTAAAGCAAGGTGTAAAGCTTTATCTTGCTAGTGATTATTATGGAGAAGATTGGGAGGCTATTCGAATGGGTTTTGGTGGATTGAGTGAACAAGATATTAGAGATGGGATTATCGCATTTAAAAAAGTTTGGATGGAAACGATAAAAGAATAAGACAAATTCTTGCGTTACCTTTTTTTACCTCCATTGATGTCAAATCCATAACGATTATACCCGCCGATAAATATCTTCTGTGCTGGGTCAAAACTCTGGGAGCACGCTTCTTTATCATACTTAACAACAAATTTTTTCTCATTTTCTTCTACATGTAAGTAATATTCAACTCCCTTATCCACCATCGCAATAGCAGAAAAGTCTTTACACTGTTTTTTGAGATCATCTGGCAGGGTATGATATGTCTTGAGTTCAGCAAGAATTTGTTTGTATTGCGTTGTTGTTGATTTGAAAAAAACTTTGTTTTGTTCTGCATATACTTTGGTAACAACCAGCGACATATCTTTATGTTTAAAGGTGTGTGGAAGACTACCGACTAAACTTTGTGCCATAAATGAGGCATACATTTCAGGGGTTATATTGAAAGGAAGTGTCATTTTTGGCGTATCAGCACAAGCAGATAAACCTAAAAACAATATCCATGCAATAAATGCTTTTTGAAGCGTTTTCATTCTCAAAATCCTTCTAAACTTTTACGCTATTGTAACTTGTTTTAATGAACCAATCGTGAATAGTACGACTATTTTCAACGGGTGTAATCCCAGTGTAACCCATTGCACATACAATGACACCTGAAATTTTAGTTTATATCTCAAAAGGATGGTAAGTTTTATGCGACGATTTTCTTCAATATATCTTGTCATATCATTAAGTCTTGTCTTAGCGATTGTTTTATTAGTTCAATTTGGTGAAGTATTGCGCCCTTCAAAAAACACTTCTCACTCAGTTCTACAGACACTCAATGTCGTTACTCCTACTTTAATGAAGCTGCGCT
>JAQWCT010000238.1 GCA_028705785.1 Sulfurospirillaceae bacterium
AATCACATCCTGTACAATCAAGAGAAGATACTTGGATTTTGTATTTAAGACCTTTGAGTTCTTTACCTTTTGCTTCGATAGCATGTGTTTTAACACCCGCTGGAGCAGCTTCAAACTCTGCATCATTAATTAAGAATGGACGGATAACTGCGTGAGGACAAGCAAATACACACTGATTACATTGGATACAGTTTTCCTCAATCCATTTAGGAACCGTAACACCTACACCTCGTTTTTCATATTCTGTTGTACCATGTTCAAATGAACCATCTTCATATCCGTTAAAGACAGAAACAGGTAATGTATCACCTCTTGCAGCATTAACAGGTTTTGCAATTTTTTCAACAAATGCAGTGCCAACATAGGCATCATCCACTTTTTTAGCTTCATCAGCCAAATTTGCCCAAGATGGGTCAACTTCAACTTTAACCAAGCCATTAGCACCAACATCAATCGCTTTATAGTTAAGCTCAACGATTTGGTCACCTTTTTTGTGGTATGACTTGTAAGCTTGTTTTTTCATAAATGCTTGCGCTTCTTCAAAATCAATAATTTCGGCAAGTTTGAAGAATGCTGATTGCATAATCGTATTACTTCTGTTACCAAGACCAATGTCATGTGCTAATTTCGTTGCATTGATGATATAGAATTTAACTTTTTTAGTTGCTAAGATTTTTTTAACTTTATTAGGAATTCTTTTAATCGTTTCATCGGCGTCCCAAATAGAGTTAAGGAGGAATGTTCCATTTTCTCTAATACCATCAATAACATCGTAAAGCTCTAGGTATGCCGCCACAGAACAGGCAACAAAGTGAGGATTTGATACAAGGTAAGTTGAACGAATAGGGTGTTTTCCAAATCTTAAGTGAGAACGGGTAAAACCACCTGATTTTTTAGAGTCATACGCAAAGTAAGCTTGTGCGTACATATCTGTTTCATCACCAATAATTTTAATAGAACTTTTATTAGCACCAACCGTACCATCCGCACCAAGTCCGTAAAAGAGGCATTCTTTAGTTTCAGGCTCACCCAAACTCATTTTTTCTTTGACATCAAGTGATTTGAAAGTAACATCGTCTACGATACCAACGGTAAAGTCATTTTTTGGCTCTTTTGCTTCGAGGTTTTTAAAGACAGCAAGCATTTGCGCAGGATCAACATCTTTAGAAGAAAGACCAAATCGTCCACCCACGATAATTGGAGCATTAGCCGCACCATAAAATGCTGCTCTCATATCCAAATACAATGGCTCACCAATAGATCCAGCTTCTTTAGTTCTATCTAAAACAGCTATTTTTTTCACAGATTCTGGCATAACATCCATTAAGTATTTGATGCTAAATGGACGGTAAAGATGTGGCGTAATCAAACCAACTTTTTCACCTTTGCTCATCAAATAATCAATCGTTTCTTTTAAACATTCAGTCACTGAACCCATTGCTACAACGATTCTATCAGCATCTTTTGCACCATAATAAGTGAAAGGTTTATACTCTCTACCTGTTACTTTAGAAATCTCAGCCATATAATTAGCTACGATATCAGGAAGTGCATCATAGAATTTATTTTGTGCTTCTCTTCCTTGGAAATAAATATCATCATTTTGAGCAGTACCACGGGTTTTTGGATGTTCTGGGTTGAGCGCTTCATCTCTAAATCTTTGAACCGCTTCTTTATCAAGAAGTTTATCAAATACAGCATAATCCATTAGTTCAATTTTTTGAATTTCATGTGAAGTTCTAAAACCATCGAAGAAATGCATAAAAGGAACTCTTCCTTTAATGGCACAAAGATGCGCCACACCTGCTAAGTCCATAACTTGTTGAACTGAACCAGAAGAGAGCATCGCATAACCTGTTTGACGAGCTGCGTATACATCTTGATGGTCACCAAAAATTGAAAGTGCATGAGTCGCAAGTGTTCTAGCACTAACATGAATAACGCTAGGGAGCAATTGTCCTGCCATTTTATACATGTTAGGGATTTTAAGCAATAAGCCTTGTGAAGCTGTGTAGGTAGTGGTTAATGCACCTGCTTGAAGTGAACCGTGAACTGTACCAGCAGCACCACCCTCGCTTTGCATTTCAACGACTTTAACAGGCATTCCAAATAAGTTCTTCTTTCCTTGACTCGCCCAGATATCGGTAAAATCCGCCATTGGTGAAGAAGGTGTGATCGGATAAATACCAGCAACTTCGGTAAAAGCGTAAGATGCATATGCTGCAGCTTCATTACCATCCATAGTTTTCATGACTTTAGCCATTAAATTCCCCTTGTGTTATTTTTTCATTAGTTTTTACTTATGACTATTTTTATTCTACTTTCCATTCTCTTAATAACTCATAAATAGAACTTTTGACTGACTCATTTAATCAAAGTTTAACTAACTGATGAGTAAATCATAGTGGAAAAAAATGATAATGTTATAACAATATAGATTATAGCTTTGAGATTATTTTCACTGCATCAAAAGCATCATGGACCACGCAAGAGGTGTGTTTGACAAGCTCACTTTTGGTACTGTAACCACACAAAACACCGATACTCTCCACACCAGCTTCTTTAGCACAGATTAAATCCATCGGCGTATCGCCTATCATCCATGTGCGGCTAGGATCGGCATTGAGATATGCTAATGCTTTTAAGATGGGTTCAGGATGTGGTTTGGGATTTTTGACCGATTCTCTTCCAATTAAAACTTTAAAATACTTCATTACCCCCATATGTTCGAGTAGTTCTTCAGAGTATTGCGCCGTTTTAGTGGTAACCACGCCTAGCGTTGCTATTTTTGAAGCCTCTTTAATCGCCTCAAACCCTAATGGCAAAAGAAAAGTTTTTTTGCGAGAAATAATTCTATAGTGTTCTTTATAAGCATTCACATAAAAATCCACTTCCAAATGTGCCACTCCAAGCATAGCAAACATCAAATCAAGAGGATGTCCAATGAGCTTTTTAATCTCTTCATCATCAGGGGCACTGTGCCCAAAAGTTTCATATGCAACACCGAAACTTTCCAGTATAGCTTCGGTTGAATCTATGAGCGTACCATCTAAATCAAAAAGTATTGTTTTCATTAAATAACCTTAATATTGCTTTTACATGTAAGGCAGTATTATAGCTCAAATTATCAAGGAGAAAAATCAATGATTAAAAAAAGTCTTATCCTTTTGGTACCTTTGTTGTTGTCCTCTAGTAGCCTACAAGATGCTATAAATACTGCAACGAGTGCAACTTCTATGGCTCAAACGAGTAAAACAAGTCATAGTACATCTCAAACAAGTGCCTCATCAGGTGTTAAAGAAGCCCTAAGTTTAGGTGCCAATCAAGCGGTTTCATTGCTGGGAAAAGAAGGCGGATTTTTAAACAATAGTGCTGTTAAAATTCCTGTTCCCTCTTCGCTTAAAGCCGTGGCAAGTGCGGCTGAAAAACTAGGTGGCAAATCGTATGTAGATGATTTTGTTAAAACCATGAATACTGCGGCAAGTAAATCCATACCTAAAACAGCTTCTATCTTAAGTGATACGATTTCAAATATGAGCGTTGAAGATGCACAATCTATCGTGAGTGGTGGCAATACAGCGGTTTTAAGATATCCGACCGCGGCGCCGCTAGAAAAAAAGATTAGCCCTCTTTCCGGGCCGGAAGAAAAGGTT
>JAQWCT010000030.1 GCA_028705785.1 Sulfurospirillaceae bacterium
GGGTGAAAATTCATGGAGCATCAAAACAGTGTTATTAAAGTAAAAAATATTTCTATATCATACGGCGCAGGAGAAAGTGCAGTTATGGCAGTCAAAGAAGCTTCATTTGAAATTTTCAAAGGTGAAACTGTCGCGCTTTTAGGTCCAAGTGGTTCTGGAAAAACGACGCTGATTACAATGATAGGGTGTATTACTGAGCCAACGGGTGGAAAATTATTTTTAGATGGCAAGATTATCTATGACAATGGATGGAAGATTCACGATACAAGGCAATTAAGGCGTGAGAAGATTGGCTTTATTTTCCAATCGCATAATCTCATCCCTTTTTTAAATGTAGAAGAGAATGTCACACTTGTTCCCATTATGAATGGGCTCAGTGATGAAGTTGCTAAAACTAAAGCTAAAGAACTTCTAGACTATCTAGGTGTCGGCGATAAGTTAAATGTAAAGCCCTCTCAGCTCTCTGGTGGACAAAGTCAAAGGGTAGCCATAGCACGCTCGTTGGCCAATAATCCTAAAATTATACTCGCCGATGAACCCACTGCTGCACTCGATGGGGAGCGTGCCCTTTCTGTTATGCAACTCCTTAAAAAGTTAGCGAAAGAGCAAGATGTCGCTATTGTCGTTGTTACACACGATGATCGGATGATTCCACTCTTTGATAAAATCATTCGTGTGAATGATGGATATATAACGAAGGAGTAACCAACTTTGCTATAATACGAAAAAGCTAATTTGATGGATAAAAAATGATAGAAAATTTTATAGCAAAACTCCAAAATGATGCGTTTCTAACCTTAGAAACAACACCGATGCATGAGCCATCATTTGAACCTATTATTCAAAAAGTAGCACAGTTTGGGCTGGATAAAAAAGTAGATGGTTTTAGTACAACCGACAATCCTCTTGCACGCCTTAAATACAATTCCCTTTTTGGTGCCCTACGCTTACAAAATGCTTTTGATAAACCTGTGATTTCTACTATGAGTATGAGAGACCGTAATAAAGTAGCACTTCAATCAGACTTATTGGGAGCCAATGAGCATGAGTTAAGAACTATTCTATGTCTTACCGGAGATCCTGCTAGTGCGAGTGATCAACCCTCTTTGAAAGGTGTTTTTGAGGGAAATAGTACTTTGCTTTTAGATATTATCAAATGCTTTAATGCGGGCATTGACTATTCTGGTAAGCCTTTTAAAACAGCGCCAAAAGCCATATATCCCTTTGCTGTATGTAATGCCCATGCTAATGTACCTAAAAATCTGATCAAAAAAATGAGAGCCAAAGTAGAACATGGTGCGTTAGGCATTATTACGCAACCTGTTTATAGTATTGATAATGCCAAAATGCTTCTTGAGCTTCTTAAAAATGCAAAAGCGGGTCTTCAAAGCGCTCCAAATACACAACTTATTTTAGGATTTTTTCCTATCGTTCGCCTTCGAACAGCACAATTTTTAGCAGCCCATGTCCCAGGTATTCATGTCCCTAGTGAATGGATGGAAAAGCTTACTAAAGCAAAAAAAATTAGTGAAGAAGAAGAGAGAAAAGTAGGATTTGAGTTATCGATTAGGACATTTAGGGAGCTTCAAGCTGTTCACCCGAAAATTCATTTAATGAGTGCTAATAACTTTGAATTAATCTCAGATATTTTAAGATAAAAGAAGCCATCGAAGATAATCTTCGATGGCATAAATATTAGAAGTCTCTTTTTAAAAGAGATTCTACTTTGAGAATAGTCAAAATATTGTCTTCACGCATACCAATACCATAAACCATACCTTTATCCGCATGAATCGTCTCAGGTGGTGGTCCAATTTTGCTACTTTTGATACGAATAGCTTCAGTAAGCCTATCAATCACAAAACCTGCGGTATTATCTTTACCTTTCATCACAATGTAACGAGTATCTTCACTTGCCTTGGCTGGTTCCATCTTAAACTTTGTTCGAAGATCGATTAAGGGAATAACGCTACCCCTAAGGTTAAAAACGCCTAGAATATAACTTGGGACACTCGGCACCCTTGTATATTCTATCGGTTTAATAATCTCTTGAATACTCAAGATGGGCACCGCATACTCTTCTTGCCCGATGATAAATCCTACTAATTGAACAATATCATCTTCTTTTTTTTGTGGCTCTTCAATCTGCTTTTGCTGTTTCTCAATAATTTTATTAAGTTTATCATTCATCGCATTGCCCCACTTATAATTTGATATTTTTTCGAACAACACTCTCTAGATATTCTGGAGAATATGGTTTCGTGATGTATTCGCTCATGCCAGACTCAACACCTCTTAATCTATCTGATTTGGAAGTTCTTGATGTCACGGCAATGAGTGGTAAATTTTTATACTTAGAGTACTTTCGAATCTCGCCAGCCAAAGTATAACCATCCATTCGTGGCATCTCAATATCAATCAACACGGCATCAATAGTGTATTCAGAAGATTTAAGCATATTCAATGCTTCTTGTCCATTAGACGCTTCGATGACTTTTACACCAATAGGTTCCATTGATTTTTTCATAATATTTCTATCCATAGCGCTATCATCTACGGCTAATACAATGTAATCACTCGGTACACTTTTGACCTTGACGGTAGATTCAGTTGTTGCACGAATATCAACACTAATGCCCTTAGCAAGATTCATAAGTGCTGCGACATCAACGATCAGTGTTACGCGTCCATCGCCTCTGATTGTAGCTCCTGCAATGCCCTCAATGCCTTGTAGGTAATCTCCTAAAGATTTAATAACAATCTCTTCTTGTCCTACCAAAGTATCAACCACAACACCCAGTTTGGCTTCAGCAAGTCCGATAACTACAACATAGGCGTGTTCTCCACCCTCATACACTTGCTTAACCCCAAAGATATCTGAGAGTCTAACCAGTGATAAAACTTCATCACGAAGTCGTAAAACATTTTTACCCTCAATCGTATAAATCTCATCAAGAGGTATGCGAACTGTTTCTAAAACGGAAGCCAGTGGAATAGCGTAATACTCTTCTTGTGCACCGACTAAAAGTGCTTGAATAATGGCAAGTGTTAAAGGAATTTTGAGACGAATAACCGTCCCTTGACCCAATTCACTATCCACATCAATAATACCATTGAGCTTTTCAATATTGGTTTTAACAACATCCATTCCTACACCACGACCAGAAACATTGGTAACCACTTTAGCAGTTGAGAGTGCTGGTCTAAAGATAAGTGCAAAGGCTTCTTTGTCGCTCATACCATCAGCTTCTCGTTCGGTAATCATCCCTTTTTCAATCGCTTTTGCACGCAAGATATCTGGGTCTAGTCCATTTCCATCATCGGTGATTTCGATGACGATATTGTTACCCTCGTTATAAGCCTTAAGCTGAATAAGCCCTGTTTCAGATTTACCTTTTGCTCGTCTTATATCTGCTGTTTCAACACCATGGTCACACGAATTTCGAATGATATGAACCAAAGGATCGCCAATTTCTTCAACGATTGACTTATCAAGTTCTGTCTCTTCACCTGAAATCTCAAGCTCAATAGACTTACCAAGTTCACGAGAAAGATCTCTTACCATTCTTGGGAATTTATTAAAGACTTTGGCAATAGGAAGCATTCTAGTTTTCATAACCGCGATTTGAAGATCAGTCGTCACCAGTGAAATCGAAGAAACCACTTGATTGAGTTCTTCTAAAAACTTTTCACCCTCATAGCGTTCTTCAACATCATCATAGATTTTTAAAAGTCTATTTTTACCCAAAACAAGTTCCCCGATAAGATTCATCAGGTGATCAAGTCTTTTAACCTCAACCCGAATTGTCTGCTCCATAGAACTTGCAGCCTCTTTTTTGGCAGGTGGTGTTGCAGCTCCTGATGATTCTACTTTTCTTGATGCAGATGCCCTCTCAACAGGCTTCTCATCTTCTTCTTCATCCTCATCTTTTTCGATAACCACTTTACTAACTGATACTGATACTGATGGAGATGGTGTTACACCACTATTTTCTCTTCTTTTTTTATCTTCTTCTTTTCGTACTTTTAAAAGTCTTTCTATTTCATCTTCAACATCTTGGTCACTCATCTTAGAGTAGTCGGTATTGTCTTCTTCTTGCTCAACAACCCTTGGTTTTTCAATGACTTCTTTTGGTGCTACTAAATCTGATATATTTTCACCATTAGAAATAGCATCTAACCTTGTACAAATATCGGTAATATCAATGCCTATAGAAGTGTCATTGCCATTATCTCTAATCGCATGTAATAACGCTTTCATAATATCGATAGACTCTAACACGACATCCATAACTTCAGGTGTAAGTTTGAGCTCATTGCGTCTTGCTTTGTTAAGAACATCTTCCATATGGTGTGTTAAATGGGTCAAAACATCAAAGTTCAAAAATGATGATGAACCTTTAATGGTATGCGCCACCCTAAAAATACTGTTTAAAAGCTCGAGATCATTCGGGTTATTTTCAAGCTCCACTAAATTTTGATCAATTTGTTCAATAAGTTCGAACGCTTCAACCAAAAAATCTTCTAAAATTTCTTGAATATCTTCCATCGTTCTACCCTTACTATTGTGCTTTTTTGACATGTGATTTAATTACTTTGGAAACTTCCTTGTAAAAAATCGACTCATCAAATTTTGTTAAATAGGCTTCACCGCCCGCCTCTTTTCCTCTAAGCTCGCTAAAGTGATCACTAATGGAAGAGTTAAAAACGATAGGAATATTTTTAAACCTTTCATCTTCTTTCACATTGGCTGCAAAATGGAACCCATCCATTTGAGGCATTTCAACATCGCTAATGATGATTTTGACTTCATCAGTCATTCTATCACTGTAAGTTTTATAAAGCTCATTTAAACGCTCCAAGCCTTCCATGCCATCTTTGGCTTCAACGACGCGCATGCCCATCTTTTTGAGCGCATCACTGACCAGCTTTCGAGCGATCATGCTATCATCTAAAATAAGTGCTGTTCCGCCGATGATTTCTATATCTGCATCATTGACATCAATTTTTGGTTGATAAATACCCAACGCTTGAACGACACTTTCAAGGTCTAATATCAAAAGCACATCGTCATTTTCAATGCGCGTAACGCCTGTGATTTGACTTTTATCAAGGGAACCCATACCTGCAACAAATGAGGCTGGTTCAATATCTTTCCAACTAATACGACGGATTCGTTTTGCTTCGTGTACCACAAAACCAATCAAAATATCGCTAAACTCTGTGATGATAATACGAGGTTTAATCGAACCATCATCAGGTTCTTTGATGTTCATCCATTTAGCAAGATTGACAACGGGGATAACGATACCACGAAGATCAAAAATACCTTCTATATAATCAGGGACTCCGGGGAGTTCTGTAAGATTAGGGATTTTGATGATTTCGCGAACTTTGGCAACATTGACGCCATAAATTCCCTCATAAACACCCTTCTCTTCTTTTTTAAAGATACGAAAATCCACCAACTCCATTTCATTGGAGCCTACTTTTAAAATACTGTCTTTAGCCATCACAACCCCTTAGTTGCTTTTCTTTTCTATAAATTGCGTCTTCGGTGAAGATTGTACAATAAAATAACTTTGATTGCACGCAAAAGATGAGAAATTAAAATAGTGCCTATTATTTACCTCAAATGCACGGTTTTGATGGTAATGCCCCTCCGCAATTATCTTTACATGTAAAGGTTCATATCGCCCTATTTTAGCCTTTACAAGCTCTTCGAAGTGTTCTATTTTACGGCAAAGATTTTTCTTTTCTTGGTTGCTTTCTATCTTGCGAGAGATAAAAAAATGAAAATTTTGATCTAAAAAATTAAGGAAAGGCAGGATTTTTGGATTGCGGATAAAGGCTGTAAAAAGTTTATGTGTTAGGTTTCCAAATTTATCACCATGGGAAAGCAAACAGTTTTGTCCATCGGGGAGAACAAAGAGAAGCGGTTGTTGTTCAAGAGGAAGGACTTTGACTTGTGGGAAAAGACTCTTAAGATCAAAATCGTGATTTCCCTCAAAGTAAAATACTTCTGTATCCGAAGCTATGGCATTAATAAGTTCAATGTAGCGCTGGTACTTCGAGACACCATACTGCACACTACCCACCAACAAATCAAACATATCGCCCATCAAAAAGAGTTGCGTGGGCTTATTTTCCTTTACATGTAAAAGAAAATGAAAGAAAAAATCCCTTTGGCTACTCTCGTGTGCATCGGCGATAAAAATCGCTCCCTCTTTTATCTCAAGGGACATAAGCGAGAATAGGAATCCCAGCGGATTCTTCAAATCCACACATCAAGTTAGCATTAACCACTGCTTGGGAAGACGCACCCCTTAGAAGATTGTCGATGCTGGATGAGACAAAAAGCGATGTACCTTTTTGCGTTACGAAAATATCGCAAAAATTTGTCCCAGCAGTTGATTTGATGTCCACAGGCGTTTCCCTGATGCGTACAAACTTAGAGTCTTTATAAAAATCTTTCAAGATGGCTTTAGCCTCTATAAGTTTTGTCGTTTGCAAATAAGAACTAATGAGCATTCCTCGACTCACAGGCAAAAGATGCGGTACAAAATTGACCTCAATCTCCCTACCACTCACCAATCGTAATTTTTCTGCGATTTCTGGTTCATGACGATGGACAAGAGGGTTGTACGCAAAAATATTTTCATTGATAGTAACAAAATGTGCGGTTAAACTTGGTTTTTTTCCCGCCCCAGAAACGCCACTTTTCGCATCGATGAAGATAGGCGCATCCGTTTTAAGATAGTCCAAAAATGGCAAAATTCCTAAAATCGAAGCAGTAGGATAACATCCAGGATTGGCGACCAGTTTTGCTTTTTTAATTTTCTCTTTGTTGATTTCAGGCAAACCGTACACAGCTTGTTCAAGATTTTCTTTATCTTCATGCTCACAGTAATGCTTCTCATACGCCTCAAGTTCCAAACGATAATCCGCGGAGAGGTCAACCACCTTTACATGTAAAGCTAAAAGCTCTTTCGCAAATCCCATCGCCGCTTTATGAGGAAGCGCTAAAAAAGCCAGTTCTGCTTTGCTCGCAACCTCCTTGGCATCGGCTTTAAAAACTTCTTGCTCAAAAACACCTAGCAATGAGGGATGAAGCTCACTTGCTTTTACGCCACCCTCGGTTGTTGCGATATAACTTATCTCAAAAAAAGGATGGTTGATGAGTATCTTCATCAACTCTAACCCAGTATATCCACTCGCGCCAATTATGGCTACTTTTACTTTTTTCATAGTCTATCTCTCAAAATCAATTTCACGGTAAGCTACTTCTAAAACTTCATACTCTTGTTTACCTGATGGCAATTTAATGGTCACTTCCTCACCCTCGCCTCTACCCATCAACTGTTTAGACAGTGGCGAATGATACGAGATAAGCCCACGGTCAGGGTTACTCTCTGTACTTCCTACGATGGTATAAGTCACCTCTTCGTTGGTGGTTAGATTTTCAAGCATCACTGTCGAGCCAAAACGAATTTTATCGTGCTCATATGATGCTGGGTCGATCACTTGGGTACGAGAAAGAAGATCACTCAGCTCGCCAATCCTTGCATCTAAAAATGCTAGTCTATCTTTTGCCGCATGGTACTCAGCATTTTCTTTCAAATCACCATGACTTCGCGCGATATCAAGTTCTATCACTGTTTCAGGTCGTTGTCTTTTGCGCAAGTCACTCAGCTCATGGGTTAATTTTTTATAACCATATTCGGTCATTGGTTCTTTAGCGCTGTTCATGAGATACTCCGTTAATTTTTAATTTTATTATACCGACATTATCTTTATCATCGCTTCTGTACTGATATGTTTTAAAATGTGTTGATGAAATTTTCTTAATTGGGGATTTGACCTCTAAGAAATAATGTTGTAAGAATTCTACTATATAAAACTTTTAAAAATTAAAAAACTTATATTGATTCTTACCAGAATATTTAGCAGTATACATCGCTTGATCAGCTTGGTTAATAAATGTTTCATAGTCAATATTATCTTCTCCAGAATAAAAATTGACTCCAATACTTGCTGAGATGTGCAAGCTATTTCCATTGACTGTGATGGTAGAAGAAAATTCTTTTAAAAAACGCTTTAAAATAGGAATGATTTCATCCTTAGTCTTTAAATCAGAGACAACAACGACAAATTCATCGCCTCCTAATCGAGATGCAATATCATTTACTCTAATGAGTTTATTCATTCTATCTGCTATAGTTATGAGAACTTTATCGTCAACATCATGTCCGTAAGTATCATTAATGCTTTTAAATCCATCAAGGTCTATAAAAAGTAATGCGAGTATATTTTGATTTCTTTTAGCACCATGCATGGCTCGCGTCAATAGTTCAGAGAGTAAAAATCGATTTGGAAGGTGAGTGAGTGCATCATGTTTGGCAATATTGTCAAGCTTTTCTTGAGCTTCAATGAGTAGTGAAATATCCGTATTAAATCCAACAAATCTAAGAGGAGTTCCATCTGAATCAAAGAGTGCTTTACCTCGACCTAAAATCCAACACCATGACCCATCTTTTGCTTTTAATCGAAAAGTATTTTCATAATCTTCTTTACCATATGAATCTAAATATTTTTTAACGACTCCTTGCGCTTTGATTCTATCATCTGGGTGCAATAAATCCAAAAACATACCAATATTGTGAGGTAATTCTTCAGGCATATAGCCTAACATGATTGCATAACGCTCGGAAAACTGAAAATGATCGTTTTGTAAATTCCAATCCCATAGGCCATCTTTACTCCCTTCGATGGCTAATGAAAAGACATTTCTTTCTTCTTCTAACGCTTCGGTTGCTTCTTTTATCTTTACATGTAAGTCTTTATTTAACGCTTCTAGCGCTTTGGTCTTTTTGAAAAAAGCGTATCCTAATATTTCTAACTCATCATCCGTTCCCAATGGCTCATAGTGCTCTTCTAAAGGATTTGAGGATGCTTGAGTTACTTTGGTATACAGTTTCAAAATTGGGTCAGCAATCGTTCTTGCTAAATTATACGATAACAAAATAGCAATAATCAAAACGAAAAAACCTACAATTGACAAGAAAGTGAGTTGTTTATGTAATGGCTGTAAATATGTTGTTTGAAGTATACCAATTTCTAATTTTATACCAAGATCATGAAACACTGTATGGTTTTTATCACATACGAATTTATAGGTAGAATAGCTCTTGTGATTTTCATAATTCTTGCTATAAAATTCTTCCCCGTCATGATATAACTTCGTATAGATAAAATTTTCCAGCTGGGTATATTGATCAATGATATTTTTTATATTAAAGGTAGCTATTATGGCACCTTGTGTGGTGTTATAGTAGTTGATAGGTACTATAAATATGAGTTCATTATCCTTAAAATAAGTGATAGTTCTGGATAAACTTAAAGCCATTCTTAATTCGTGAGATTTGATGACCGTAGCGATGTTGGTATCTGTTTGAAATACAATTCTTCCATCAAAATCAACAATACTGAGTTTATTTAAGTAGCCATCTTCTCTAAAATTCTTAATCAGCGGAAATAGATATTTATCTCTTGAGTCCACATCAACAAAAGCATTGATGATGAGTTCATTTTTGCCTAAAAGCTCCGTCTTCTCTCTAAGATATTCAAATTTTTGATTAACATCACGCGCTAAATCTTGTGCCTTTTTTTGTAAATTTTCATTCGCTTTTTCTTGCAAATAAGTGACATCCGAATATGCAATAAAACAGAGTAAAAGAACGATGATAATTGCAACAAAAGTAGTGATTTGCGTAACTACTTTTGTTGCAATACTTTTTTTAAACTTACCATCACGAAACATCTTCTACTCCACGACTCGTACGATGTTTCCATCTTTGTCAAACACTGCCATAAAAAAATCTTTCAAGTTTAATGCATCATGATTGCCTGCATCAAAAGGCTTTTTATATATTTTAATGGCACCCTCATAGATATCTAAGTTTTCCAAAGACTCTTTCACTTTTGTTGAATCAAAATTCTTGCACCTCTGTATGGCACTCGCTAAAAGCATAACCGCATCATAGCCTTGAGCAACACCTGTTATGGCATTTATTGGCTCATTTGTTGATTGGCGATAAGCTTGAAAATAGTTTTTTACTAAATTTTGTGCTTCTTTTCTAGCATTTTGCGCCAAAGAAAAAGTTTGAATAAAGCTTAAATCATTGTCTTGAAGATACTGTTTCGTAGCTTTAAAAAAAGAATCCTCATCGATTCCCCAATGGGATATAATAGGAATTTTGATATGTCGCTCTCCCATATAGGTAACAATTTGTTGTGCTTCTGGCGAATTTAGAACCATGATAATCGAGTCGCTACCATTAGCTCTTATAGAACTAAACATTTTTTCAAAATCTTTTTCACCTCTATTGATGACAAATCCTTCTTGATTTTGAATTCCTTTTGAGCTAAGCGTTAGATTGATATTGTCTAAAGCTTCTTTACCCCATATGGAGTTTTCTACCACTATCGCTGGATGCGAACTTTTTTTAAGTGCCTCTTGTGCTAAAAATTTTGTAGCATATCTGTCGTTGAGGGAGACTCTAAAAACATAGTTGTCTTTATACCTATTTTCTGTCACACTAGGAGCGGCCGCCCAAGGTGAGAAAAAAATCAACTTATTATCTTGAATATCTTTCATGTACGATGAGATAATAGCACTATGTTTGCCACCAATCACCGCTATAATATTTTTATCATTAATAAAATCTCGTATATTGTCCCTAGCTTGTGTTGAAATACCTTGATGATCTTTTGCAACCACCATGACTTGTTTACCAAGCAATCCACCTTTATGGTTGATTTCATCAATGGCGAGCTCTACGCCCCTTTTAATAGCAAGGCCTGAACCTTTTGCCCCCATAGAAAGGTCTGTGTCTATTCCAATGGTTACAATGTTTTTTTTGGGATACTTATTATAGAAATATTCTTGTGTTGCAGAAATGATGTGAGAACCGATAATATCCTCATATTTTTTCATAATATATGCCGTAGCATTGACAAATCTTTTTCTCTCCTCTGGCGATAAAAAATGAATATGGATACCAGATTTTTTAAGCACTTCAAAATTGATTTTATCTTCTTTTAGTGTCTCTTCTCTTTCCCAAGAAGTGACCTCTTTGAGTGTTTGGATTAAGATATCTTGAATTTCTAAAGGGAGCTTGGAGAGACTTTTTATACTAACAGATAAAACATGCGCCAAATAACCGTGCTCACTTAGGGTGAAATCACTTTGAACTTTGTACAATTCCATGCCAACAGTTCCACTTAAAGGAGTTTCTTGTGCATCTATGACACCATCAGTTAAGGCTTGTTTCGTCTCTTGAAAATCAATAATGATAGGCTTCGCCTTAAGAGCATAAAACTGCTCCATAATCGCGCGACTTTGCATAACCCTCATCTTTAAATCTTTAAAATCTTCTATTTTGGTCAAAGGCTTATTGGCTGTGAAGTTTTTAAAACCACCCTCCCAAAAAGTAACCCCTAGAAGATCTATCTTATTTAAATCTTTCAACAACATCTCACCCACTTTACCATCGAGCAGAGCATAAGCATCTTCTCTTGTGGGAAATAAAAATGGCAAATCAGCATATTGCATGGAGGGAACGACGGCACTCATTTTTGCTGTTGGCGTTAAGAGAATATCAATTTCGCCCAGCGTTGAAAGCTCCAGCATCTTCTGGTTATTCCCCAGTTCTTGATTGGGAAATACTGTTATTTTAACTTTACCATTTGTTTTCTTGTCAACTTTATCAGCAAAGCGAAGAGCTGCTTTGTGTGAAACACTCTCTTTTGGCATATGGTGAGCAAACTTTAATTGAATTATGTCAGAACGGTTATCTATAGGAGAAATATTTTCTTTTTTGGTTGGCTGAGTTGGTTGAAGATTGAATAAATTGATGGTTAAAAGAACAAATATCGCACCTAGTAATACTATAATTTTTTTCATACACTATTCCCTACTAATATCGTCAAGGTAACGATAGCTTATAAAAAATTAATCCCGACTGAATTAGTTGAGTCGTTTTAGAAGATTTTTCTGCTATTTTGCAGCCATTATCTTTATCATCGCTTCGATACTACCATGTTTTAAAATAGCTCGTAAACGCAAAGCAGCTTCAAAAAATACCTCTGGATTTGTATTTTCATACGCATGGATGAGATTTTCAACCGTAACATCATGTTGTAAAAGCTCTACATGTAAAGGCGGTAACTGCTCAAAATCAAAAATGATATTGGCAAGTCCTACATGTAAGAGCTTTACAAATCGTTTGGCTATCATATAATCAAGCCATTTGGCTTTATAGGCTAAAACAAAAGGCACACCAATAAGTGCAGCTTCTAGCGTCGCCGTTCCTGAACACACAAAAGCAAACTCGCTTTTGAGAAACGCCTCATAAGTATTTTTAGAAACGATAAATCCGCTGATATCGCCATAAAGTGCCTCTATCTCTTTATCACTCAAATGGGAAGGAATTACCAAGATATTTTTCTTATCAATCTTTTGCGCAAGCTCTCTATACAATGGCATCAAAGCTTTAATTTCACTCTTTCTACTTCCTGGTAAAAAAGCAATATATCCCGTTTTCTCATAACTTTTTTTAAAAGAGGGAATCTCATCAAGAAGTGGATGCCCCACATAAATAGCTTTGTTATAAAAGCGTTGTTCAAAAGGCAAGATAGAAGCTAAAATATCGCAATATTTTTCAACCTTTGCCACTCTTTTGGCTTTCCACGCCCAAACTTGGGGCAAAATATAGTAGATAATCTCTACATTGGGATTGACTTCTTTGATGGCTTTTGCCAAAGGAAGATTGAAAGCTGGCGAATCAATAAGCAAAACTTTGTCTACATGTAAGCTCATCAAACTCATCGCTTTAATCGCTTTTTTTGCCTTTTTGATTTTAGAAATAGCATCCACAAACCCCATAATCGAAAAAGCACGACTCGGCAACAGTGGCTTTCCAAATCGCTCATCAAAAATACCAAACAATTCACATTCCCCCAAAGCTTTTAAAATAGGCTCTACATGTAAATTCGCAGATGGCTCTAAGGCTGAGATAAGTAATTTCAATGATTTTCCTCATGTATTAATAACGGATAGTGTATAGAAAAATCTCTTAAAAATATAATATAATGCAATAAAAAAGTAGGTAATGACTCAAATGAAACGCATTTTAATCACCAATGATGATGGCTTCGAAAGTAAAGGACTTTATGCCCTTGCCCGTGCCCTTCGCCCTTTAGGACAAGTGACCATCGTAGCTCCCACTTCTGAGAAATCCGCCTGCGGACACTCACTCACACTTACCCGACCCCTTCGCTTTGTTGCTATTGAAGATGATTTTTACAAACTAGATGATGGTACGCCGACGGATTGTATTTACCTTTCCTTGAACGCACTTTTTGAGGGTGAGAGTAAACCTGATTTGGTAGTAAGTGGCATCAACAAAGGCTCAAACTTAGGTGAAGATATCACCTACAGTGGAACAGCAAGTGCGGCAATGGAAGCAGCATTGCATGGTGTTCCAGCCATCGCCATCTCGCAAGTCTATTCAGGCGGTCCTCAAAACATTGAACTAACCCACGGCTATGATTTGGCGGAACAAACGGTCTATGATTTAGCCAAAAGAATTTTAGATGGTTCATTTCCTCTTGGTGAACGCCGTTTTTTAAATGTCAATATCCCAGCCCTCAAACCTGAAGAGTGCAAAGGCTACAAAATCACCCGAGCAGGATACCGTATGTACGGCAATGACGCGCATCTGCACCGAAATCCACGAGGTGAAGAATACTATTGGCTAGGTGTTCACACACTTGAGTGGAAGAAAAGCGAAGCGGCAGATTGTGACCTAAGCGCCATTGATGAGGGATATATTTCTATCACGCCCATCAAACTCGATATGACTGCACACGATGAACTTGACGCATTAAAAGAATGGATAAAATAATGGAAGATCGCTTCACCAGAGTTCGCCGTGTTTTGGGGGATGATTTTGAAAAGCTCGCACAAGCACATATTTTGCTTTTGGGTGTGGGTGGCGTGGGTAGTGTCTGCTTAGATGCACTCTTTCGCACAGGCATCGGTAGTATTACCATTGTCGATGATGATGTTTATGACATCACCAACCAAAACAGACAACTCGGAAGCGAAGCCGTTGGAGAAGTGAAAGTCAACCACCTTGCATCCCTTTATCCCAATGTGCATCCTATTCATGCGTTAATTACGCCTGAGTGGGTCGAAGCGTTTGATTTTTCTCCTTACGATGTGGTTATTGATGCTATCGATGATATGAAAGCTAAAGTAGCTGTTGCACACAAAGTGTCTGAAAAACTTTTAAGCTCAAGTGGAAGTGCCAAAAAAATCGATCCAACACGCATTCGTTATACCTCAATTTGGAAAACACACGGCGATGCACTGGCTAAAAAAATGCGTTATGAACTCAAAAAAAGTGGTTTTGAGGGAGATTTTATCACCGTCTATTCAGACGAAGAAGCCATCTGTAAAGAGTTAGGAAGTCTGATGTGTGTTACGGGTGCTTTTGGTTTTGCATTGGCTTCACTTGCAATTCAGAAAATTACGGGGAAGATGTAGGCTTTACATGTAAAGACCTTTAGTTTTGGACTCCTAGTCTCCCCAAAACTTCCAAAGCTTTTTTATCTTTACATGTAAAGGTTAAAAGTTTCACTACACTCTCTTTTTAACATCTCTAACACTTACAACAATTCTATTTTTTTCTTCTCGTATTCTTCTTTCGTTATCGCACCTTTTTCCAACATTCCAAACCAATAGTCCAAATCTTTTGCACTACTAACCCCACCCATTTTGCCACGAGCCTTTTCCTCACGAGCAACTTGCACATCAACCTCTCGTTGTCTTAACTCTTCCGAAATATTTTTATAAAC
>JAQWCT010000239.1 GCA_028705785.1 Sulfurospirillaceae bacterium
AGCACAAGCACAAGCAACAGCATTATGCTTCTCGAACCGACACAAGATTTGTATTAAACTGACTAAGTCAATACCTACCCTTGATAAAGTCATGCTCGAACCGACACAAGATTTGTATTTAAACAATCAAAGAGATATAAGTGAAAAATTAGACAAAATTCTCAAACCGACACAAGATTTGTATTTAAACCTCATTTCCATTTGGATTTGTTCTGTAGACTTGACTCAAACCGACACAAGATTTGTATTTAAACTGAATGGATTAAATCTAAAAAAGAAGTTGATAGATCCTCAAACCGACACAAGATTTGTATTTAAACGACAAAGGGAATGCTGCGAAAGCACTTTGTAACAACCTCAAACCGACACAAGATTTGTATTTAAACAAAAGAACACTATGAATATAAAAAGACTTCTCAATCCTCAAACCGACACAAGATTTGTATTTAAACTTTGAATTTGATTACTTTCGACGATGTTACGCCGTTCTCGAACCGACAAGATTTGTATTAAAACGCGTAAAGTAAGACAAAACTAATAACGGTAATGTTGTTGAACAGATACAAAGTGCTTTAAGAGGGAATTTGAAACTGAGTTCGAGTGAGAAAAGAGGTGGATGGGGATATAGGATTCGAACCTATGAATACCACGACCAAAACGTGGTGCCTTACCGCTTGGCGAATCCCCAAGATGTGTTTAAAAAGACTGGTTGCGGGAGCCGGACTTGAACCAGCGACCTTCGGGTTATGAGCCCGACGAGCTACCAACTGCTCTATCCCGCGATATAAATCAAAGGGACTTTAGAACCCTGCCTGGCGATACAAACCAAGTCTTTAATTGAGGTGAAATTATAGTCACTTTTAATTTCTTTGTCAAGGGTAATTTTGTATAATCTAAAAAAAATTGGGAGCAATGATGCCTATTCAAAGAGTAAAGCAAGCTATCGAAGATATTAAGCACGGTAAAATGGTTGTTATGGTGGATGACGAAGATCGCGAAAACGAGGGTGATTTGGTTTATGCTGCGACATTTTCTACACCTGAGAAAGTCAATTTTATGGCAAGTTCTGCCAAAGGGTTGATTTGTGTTGCGGTAAGTGAGGAGATTTCAAATCGTTTGGAACTTACACCGATGGTTAAAAATAATGACTCACAACATGAAACTGCTTTTACCGTTTCAGTCGATGCAAGAGTCTGTACAACAGGAATTTCCGCGCATGAGCGAGATTTGACGATTAAAATTTTGGCTGATTGTATGAGTAGTCCGAGAGAATTGGTTCGACCTGGCCACATTTTTCCGCTCATCGCTCGTAAAGGTGGCTCACTTGTTCGAACAGGACATACAGAGGGGTCAGTGGATTTGTGTCGCTTAGCGGGGCTTTGTGAAGCTGCTGTTATTTGTGAAATCATGAAAGAAGATGGAAGTATGGCGCGAAGAGATGATTTGGATATCTTTTGTAAAAATCATGATATTAATATGGTGTATATTTCTGATATCGTGGCTTATCGTATGCAACATGAGTCGCTAGTACGAGAGATTACCTCTTCTAATGTCAAATTTTTTGGGGCTAATACCCGAAAAATTGATATGATTGACCATGAGGGCAATCATCACATAGTCTATGCTTTTGGGACCATTCAAAAGACGAGTGCTGTCAAGTTTCACCATATTTCACCAGATTATGTCTTGCTTGCTAACGAGGAAAAGTTTGAGAGTATTTTAAAAGCTATAGCTTATCTCAAAGAAAACAATGGTGTTTTTATCTTTATAGATAGTGAATACTCTGCAAATCAAGAGGTCAAAGAGTTTGGTGTAGGTGCTCAAATCTTGAAAAAACTAGGTATTGAAAAGATTGATCTTTTATCGACCAGTAAAGGTAAAGATTATATTGGTTTGTCTGGGTTTGGACTCAACATCAATCAAGAAATCGTTTTGTAATGTAAAGGCAACGCATGGACTTAATTCTTCTTTCATCTCTCTTGCTCTTAGCGGTAACAACCATCATGGTGACACTTTCTAAGCATATGGGATTAGGATCTATTTTAGGCCTTCTTATCGCAGGTATCATCGTAGGACCCAATACGCCTGGCCCTTATGTGACGAGCGAAGTTGAGTCTATGCGACATTTTGCAGAGTTTGGAGTTGTTTTTTTACTCTTTGTCATAGGTTTAGAGATGCAACCTTCAAAGTTATGGTCTATGCGCAAAGAGGTTTTTGGACTTGGTAGTCTGCAAGTGATTATCTCTGGTTTGGCGCTTGGATTTTATCTGAGTTTTTTCATTGAAAAGCTCAGTGTCTCGATGTTGCTTGGCTTTACGCTGGCTTTGTCTTCTACTGCTTTTGTGATGCAACTTCTTCAAGAAAAAGGTGAGCTTTCAAGCGAGCATGGCAAAAGCTCTTTTGCTATTTTATTGCTTCAAGATTTGGCGGTTGTTCCGCTGTTGGCTTTGCTTCCATGGATTTCTGATGTTAAAGATATGAGCGATAATACTTCGACTTTTGAAAAGCTTGGTACGATTGGCTTGATGTTTATTTTACTGGTTGCTTTTGGTCGTTATATTATCCCAAAAGCACTGGATAAAATCGCAAAACAACGCAATAAAGATGCTTTTTTGATGCTCACTTTGCTCAGTGTCGTTCTCTCCGCCTATCTTATGGATTATGCTGGTTTATCGATGGCACTTGGGGCATTTTTGATGGGGATGTTTTTATCGACCTCTCGGTACAGTTTTCAGATAGAATCGAGCATTGAGCCTTTTAAAGGTATCTTAATGAGCCTATTCTTTATTGCTGTGGGTATGTCTATCGATTTTAAAGCCATAATGGCTGCTCCTTTGTTGTTTGCTGAGCATATCGTTATTATTTTGGTACTTAAAGCATTGATACTTTTTGGTTTGATGCTTGTATTTGGAGCTTCTAAAAGCAATGCTACAAAGGTTGCCTTTTTACTCAACCAAAGTGGAGAATTTGGATTTGTCCTTTTTGGTGCGGCAAAAGCGATGGGGTTAATCGATGATGGACTTTTTGTTGTAGGGATTGGTGTTATTTCCATTAGTATGCTGGTTACTCCTGTGTTATATACTTTTGGGTGCAAAATAGCAGATAAATTTTCTCCAAATTCTTCTTTTTCATATTTTAATTCAAAAGAGAGTAACGATGACCAAAAAGTCGTTGTAGCAGGTTATGGAAGTACAGGAAGAGTCATCGCAAGAATGCTAAAAAACAGTGATATTCCTTTTATTGTATTTGACAACAATCCCTCTTGTGTTGCGGTTGGAAGAGCGGACGGTATGCCTGTCTTTTTTGGAGATATTACAGATTTAAAGCTTTTAAGTACAATAAAACTGGAACAAGCATCGATGCTGATAGTTTCAATCGTGTAGGTGAATATATTCTAATATCATCAAAGTCTTGTTTTGTATAAATTATTTTTGTTGCATTTACAACATCAACTTTATAGCCTGCTGTAGCTGTATATAAAATAAACTCTCTTTCACCTTCAGTTAATTGGCTAGTATTTAAAACTATTGAATTACCATCAATTTCATAACTAATTGAAGTATA
>JAQWCT010000031.1 GCA_028705785.1 Sulfurospirillaceae bacterium
ACGATTTGATTTTCAATAACAAAAAACCCCATATCAATCTGCGAAAGTCCACCCAACAAATAAAGCCCGACTATACTCACACAAGCTTGAGTAAGAAGCCTTTTTCTAGGACTGAGCTCATATAAATCATCTAAAAAACTCACGATAGAAAGCATTAATCCAACCATTAAAGCCTCAAACAATTGAACATCTATAGCCTTACATGTAAAGGTATAAACAAGTCCCAAAAACCATGTCATTGCAATAGCCACTCCCCCACCATGAGGCGTTGGCGTATCATGAGAACTTCGTTCATTTGGTATAGCTAAGAGAGATTTTTTAAGAGAGATTTTTTTGATAATATAGGTCAAAATAAACGAACTTAAGAATAAGCCAAAATATACCATCATGCTTTAACTTCTTTTTCAAGTTTGAAGAACTCATCTTTCAATGCCAGCCAAAAATTATCTTGGGCATATCGGTTCAATATACTTTGGCGTACATTTTTTTTTACTTCCTGATAAAAATCTTTTTCAACTATAAAACGCTTTATACTGACGTATAGGGCATCAACATCTTTTGGCTCAACTAGCAAACCATTTTTTTCAGGAAGAATTACTTCATTACATCCATTGATATTAGTCGCTAAAAGAGGAATCCCGTAGCTACCTGCTTCTATCAATACATTGGGTAAGCCCTCACGATAGCTTGGTAAAACAAATAAATCAGTGATAGCTAGGTAAGTTCGGATATCCTCTTTAAACCCAATATGAGTAATCTTTTGATTATGTTCTATTATAGCTTTACTCTCAGCATCGATTGGATCTAACAATTCCTCAAAATGACCTACTAACAGAAGTTTAAGATGTTCAAAGGATTGCGATAAAGTATCAAATGCATGAACGAGCTCTATTATTCCTTTATCTTTAACGATTCTACCGACAAAGGTAATGACAAAATCGCCTTCTTCAAAACCCAATGCTTTTTTTAAGCTATCTCTTTCTAAAGGTGAAAGTGAATTATGAAAAAAGTTCACATCAACACCATTAATTGAACCTTGAGCGATAACATTAACTGCTTTGTGCGTAAGATACTTTTGTATATACGCTTTAAGATTAAAACTATTAGCGTAGAGATGTGTAGCACAAAGATATGTTATGCGCTCTGTTATTTCTAAGATAAGCTTCCTTATACCCCTTGCTTCCATCATGGGCAATCCAACAATATTATGAATCCGTAAAGGAACACGACATAAACATGAAGCCAACATCCCTAGTAAGCCAGCTTTAGGAGTCAATGTATAAACAATGCTTGGTTTACTTTGTCTAAAATAGTGCCACAAATGAATGAGCACTTTTATATCTAATAAAAGATTGATTTTGCGATTCAATGCAACACATCTCACGGGAACATTTTCATAGGATTCTATTGCTGCGATTGTAGGTGAAAAAGAGGTTATGATTTCAACATCATAAAACTGGGATAAATACTTCGCTTGCCCTTTTAACCATGTTTCAAAAACAATCGGTACCGTAGCAATAATAATAAGTTTTTTCACAGTTTTATTTGCTCCAATAAATACTCTTCTACGCATATAAATAAAGTTTTGTTTAGCTTTTGTACCAACAAGCTATTGTCTGCCGTTGACATTTTAATTTCTTCTTTAAAAATATTGTTGATATCCAAACTAATGTTATGAATCTTTAAAAAGTCAATCATGTTTTTAATACAAACGCCTTCACCAGTGCCAACATTAATGATAGGAAGATTTTTGAGTTCAAGTAACTTTGCATAGATAATAACAACATCTTCTATAGAGATAAAATCCCGAATTGCGCTACCGTGATTGGCAACAGTAAAAACCGAGCCATCACGGCAAGATGCTAAAAGTTTTGAAATCACCGAAAAATGGTCTTCCCCTCCATACATGTTAAAAATTCTCGCTATCGTATAGTCTATGCTATTTTCTATACAATACTGGGCAATGAGCTTTTCATTAGTAGCTTTTAAAGTAGCATGAAGACTCATTGGCTTAATTTCATCGCTTTCTTTACACAATATATTGTTTCCATAGACTGAACTACTACTAGTATAAATAATCTTATGAATAGCAAAACCATTCTCTTTGATATAGGTTAAGACTTTTGAGGTAACACCAAGTGCATATGCGATATAACGCTCAGGGTCGCTCACATCCTCTAGCTTCGTGGCTGTTTGAAAGTTATTGAAAATTATATTTATTTTTTGCCCCACATAAAGATTTAAAACAGTTATATCATCCAGAATATCTCTCGCAGAAACCAACACAACATTATCTAATTTTTTAGCCAATCTGCGCGATAAATTACTTTCTTTACCAATAATAAGATGTATCATTTTGACTCGATATAAAATTGATATGATTTAAAGATATTTTTGGCATTCCAAAATAGTTTACGAATAGAATACATGATATAAACGACTGCATAAAAATTATAGCGCTTTGCTATAGTTATAACTTCATTATAAGCTTCTATACGATGCGTGTTAGCCATTCCACCTGAACGCATGTTAGAAAATATATGATGGTCACATTCAAAAATTTTCACAGATGATGTGTGAAATCGTAAAAGCAAGTCATAATCCATCGCATATTTTAATGTTGTGTCAAAAAGCCCAAAAGAGCGATAAGCTTCTGCTTTGACAAATGTTGAGGGATGAACGACTGTCATCCCTGACCACAATAAGTATGGCTTTGAGTGCAAAATACGCCACACATTTCCTGTATAAAGCTTCATACTTCCACATAAAACTTCATAGTCAGGATGTGTTAAAAAAACTTTTGCAACATAAGAAAGAGCATCTACTTCATACCAATCATCAGAATTAATAATCCCAATTATCTCACCACTAGCTTTTTGGATACCTTTATTAAAAGCATCACTTATGCCATTATCTTTCTCACTGACCCAATAATCAATCTTATCTTCATATTGTTTGATAATCTCTAATGTTCCATCAGTAGATCCGCCATCAATGATAATATATTCTACATTATCATATGTTTGACTTATAACACTTTGTATAGTTTCTTCGAGATGTTGTTCACCGTTAAAAACTACCGTTATGATCGAAATAAGAGGTTTATTTTTATATGACTTTTGGGAATACCCTTTGGTTCTAAGTCCGCCTTCACTTTTTGGCTTTTGCATTTCATCTAAAACTATATTCATATTAAATATCTTTAAAAGCGTTTATACAATGACAAACTTCTTTAATATTTTCTTTGGTGTGATAATACGAAAGAGGTAAACTAAGGGTTGTTTCGTGTATTTCATCGCTCAGAGGATATTCTCCTCTTAAGATACCTTGCATTGCTTTTTGCTTATGCGGAGGAATTGGATAATGCACTTCTGTTTTAATCTGATGGGCGAGCAAATATTCTCTGAGCTTATCCCTCTTTTGGTACCTTATATTAAAAATATGATAAACATCAAAATAGTCTTCATCAACCACGGGTTTAATAAATCTATCGTCTAAAACTTCTAGGTAGACCTTTGCCAAATCCCTTTTATGTTGCGTAATATCTTCCAACGCTTTGAGTTTAACCGATAAAAATCCTGCTTGAATTTCATCGAGCCTAGAGTTAAACCCTATTTCATCGTTATAATATTTTGTAGCTGAACCATAGTTTCGTAGCGATTTTAAGTTTTTTGCAAAATTATCGTCATCGGTTGTAATAGCCCCAGCATCTCCCAATGCACCTAAATTTTTAGTTGGATAAAAACTGAAACATCCTATACCAAACGAACCTACTTTTTGATTTTTATACATTGCACCATGGGCTTGTGCCGCATCTTCTATGATTTTCAAGTCGTATTTTTGAGCAATACTACCTATGGCGACCATATCACATGCTTTACCATACAGATGAACCACTAAAATAGCTCTAGTCTTTTGAGTAATTTTTTCTTCAATTTTTGAAGGATTAATCGTATAGGTCTTGATATCTGGCTCAACTAAAATAGGCTTTAACCCATTTCGTAAAATAGATAAAATTGTTGCGATATAAGTATTTGAAGGAACGATAATCTCACTTCCTTGTGGAAACTTGAAAGCAGCAATAGTAAGTACAAGAGCATCTAATCCTGAGGCAACGCCAACACAATGCCGTGTTTGACAAAATGTAGCAAATTCTTTTTCAAAAGTTGCAACATTTTCACCCAATACAAACCAACCACTCTCTAAAAATTGATTAAACTTTTCTTTGTAGGCATGAAAAAACTTTTGATTACTCAGCTGTAAATTTTCATATTCAATCATTCATACGCCTCATCAATATAATCATTGATATCATAATACTCCGAGGCAAATACTAACAAAGTAGCGCCTTCTGAGAATTTATCCATCGTATGCCAATCTTGAGTATCCAAAAGAAGGCATTTAAAAGGTTTGTCCAATAGAAATATATTTTCGTCTTTCCCGTTGTGAACATATATTTCACAACTGCCCCCCACACATATAAGGGCTTGTCTATTTTTTTTGTGACGATGCCCGCCTCGTTTACATGTAACATCGTAGATATAATAAAAACGCTTTATCTCAAAGGGTAGTATTTTTTCAACAATGCTTAACACTCCTCTGTGGTCTCCAAAGGTTGGTAATTCAACTATATGCGCCATTTAAAGTCCCAAAATATAATCTTTTGTATATACATTATACGCACCTTTAAACCATCGTTTTATATTTCTAAGTATTATTGTACACTTTATTGTTGATTTTACAGAACCATGATAATCATATGTTTTGTCTATTGTTCCAATTCTTGCATTGATTTTTTCAAGGCACGCTACATAAGGCTTATACAAAAACGCTAAATCACTCTCTCTTAGGCGATAGCTTCCAAGTTCGACTTTATTATTCTCAAAAAACTTAAAGCCATGAAAATGGTAAAAGACAAGGTCAAAGGCTTTACCGTCATATTTGTATTGCTGAATATTCCAAGGAGCGACACCTCCTCCTAAATGTTGTAGTACATGGACTCCCTCAAATCTCGCTGTCCAGTCATCTAAATATTTTTGATCGCCAAATTTACCATCTTCATGCCTTGCATAACACCACTCATTACAAGCATTTCGCCACCAATTTAACACTTTCATCCCATTGGCATCATTTTTAAATGTCATGAATTGTACGCAGTAAATTCCACTCGTACTACTTTGGTCATACTTAGGCGTATATCTATGCTCTGTTATCAATACAGACTTCTCTCCCATTTCTTCTATCAAAATAGAAGGATTAGCAAAAAAATACAAATCGGCATCAAGATAGGTACAATTTTGAAGAGAGTACATTTCAATGGCAAACTTAATAATAGAAGGCGTACATGTCCAACAGTATTCACCTGCACTTCGAGTATTTTTAATACCCAGCAACGCCTCATCTTCAAACTCTTTTAGTGCAATAACCGTTACACTTTTGAGGTTTAATTTTTTTAAAAGCACATAACATCTCTCATCAAACGCAAAAATATAAAGATGAAAATTATCACTATGCCTTTTAAGTGACTCATACATCGCAAGCCCTCGCGTTACATAGTTACTGTCAAAGAGCGTACAATAGTTATACATCTTTTATCTTCTTTGCCAACACAATATTATCCAGATACAAATCATCATTTCTAGGTAAAATCTTGGCAAGAAGAAGTCCTAAAAGATTGATGGGAGCCATTAAAATCAATGTTATTCCCAAATTTACATATATCTTTTTTGTCAATGTTATTTTAAATAAATACGCATTGATCAGTTGAAAAATAACTTCTAATCCGTTGTTGCTTTTTCGATGCTCCATAATTTCAAAACCATTTTCACACAAAAGATATTCTAGTCCAAACGAAGAATAGCGAGCATAATCATAAGGTTGTTCATGTTCGTCCCAAACAAAAGGAACTGTTATCAAAAATTTACCATCCATTTTTAGTACTCGATTTGCTTCTTTCAAAAAATCATTAGGATTAAATACATGCTCAAAGACTTGATTTGAAATCAAATTATCAAAATTTTGATTGGCAAAAGGCATATGTGCGCCATCATAAAAATAATCAGCTTTTTTATGTATTCTATTGGTTGGAGTATCAAGTTCAAGCCCTATATATTCTCTTGCGTGACTTAAATGAGCGTACGGTTTGTGCCCGCAACCTATATCTAAAACCCTCCCATCTAACTGTACAATAAGTTCTGAAATACCTCGATACAACCCTTTTCGTGCAAAATAAAAAGGATTAATAAAAAGCCCTATGAAGCGTGGATTAAATTGTTCTTGCAAATAAAGATTTTTTAATTTTTTAATCATTGTTGCGCTCCAAAATCATTCCTCGAAAAGCACACAATTCCGTTTTGCCATCCAAGCCATCAAAACTTTCTACGACATGATAACGATGAAGAACAGCAGATAAAAACTGTTTTTCTTCAAAGAACCAACAAGGATAGCTCGCCTCATAAATAGAAGGTGGAACTTTTTGAACAGTTAATCTTTCTTGACACGCAAAAGGTGTTCTATCTATAACAATAAATTCAAAATTAAATTTTAACAGTTCATCAAGCAAGACATAGGGTTTTTCAATGTATTGTAAGACACCTGAAAGCACTAAAATAGTGGTGTGATTTATAATGAAGCAACTTTTTATATCATCATAAAATTTCAAGCGCTCATCTTCAAACTCTTTTTTACCAATCTCAACAAACCGTTTTTGTTCGATGATACTCCATGAAACTTCTTTTAATCCATCTAAAAATTTCTTATTTTGAAAATAAGTACTCCCAAGACTTCCTCCAAAATCTATGACATGCAAAGCACCTTGAGACTTAGCCGAGGCATACATTAAACCTGCTAAAAGAGGCCATGAGTACTGAATCTCATCAAACAAAACACTATCTCGCTCATATACTGCTGTACTATTTTTAACTTTTTGTAAGGAAGTGTTTACTTTACGAGCGATTGCATCAGCATCATAGCCCGAAGAAGCCTCTTTCGCTTCTTGCCAACTTTTATAATCTCCGTGCCAGCCATATTTTCGATTTTTTACATATCTATAAAAATTCACGAATACGGGTGGAATCAAAGTTTTTAATATCTGTTTCATTCATACACCTTCATTCAAAGCAATCTAACCAAAGGAGATTCATCTACAATAATTGATGAAAAATCATCTGCTTCGCTAATATCAGGATTTATTTCCCAAAAATATCTTGAAAAAATAGCTTTTGAGTCTACTAAAGTATAATTTCTAAATAAAAAACCAAACCATAAAAATGATAGTGTATCTTTTAAAAATATTTTGCTCAGAACTTTCATTTTAACATGTGTTTCACCTAGAACTGCTAATGCCGACAGTCTATGGTTTCCATCAAGAACTATAAAGCTATTCTTTTGATGCGAGACCAGTTTTAGCACAGTAATATACTCATATTTTTCAGGTAGATAACCTTGATTCTTAATCGAATCATAAGCATTTTCGAGCCACTTAAATTCTCGATTGATATGAGACATGAGAATTTCATGTGACAGTGCTGTATGACACACAATATCTGGATTATTGGAGGGTGAAAATTCTACTTTTGTTTTATACATATTCCATGGATAATCCCAATTTGAGTACTTGTTTATTAGCGCCATTCCTAATGTTTTACCAAAATCATTAGACCTCATCCCAAGTAAGCGTTTAATAAATTGTAGTCTAAGTGTTTCAATCGGAGTATTTTTTGACAAACCATATACATAATCTTCATAGATATGATTTGAAAACAAACCATATCTATGCCCTCTAAAATGACGGCAGTCCTTTATTGGAATAGATTCAATGCGTATTTTTTGATAATTCAAAGACATAAACCTCGCCCCCTAAATAATCACAAAGAAAAGTTTTCTTAACTATTTCTAGATTCGTAGAAAGCAATAAAAAATCAAAATCTTTTTGCAATAAACTATATGCTTGAATATGAGACCAAGGCTTTTCAGACTTTTGTGTCTTCATAAACAATATCTTTAATTTGTAGAAAATCTTTTTATATAAAGGAATAACTTTAGCCATATAAATTTGAAGAATAATTTTTTTAGAGACAACTCTTTTTAGTTCATGAAGAAGTGCTTGTCGTTGTTGAGGGGGGATTAGGTGCATGAGTCGGAAGCACACAATATGTTCAAAATAGTCATCAGGATAATCCAAATTAAAAGCATCTCCTCTATGCAATAAAATATTGAAAGGAAGACTGTCTGCTTTTTTCTTTGCAACATTCAACATATTATCAGAGATATCAATACCAATAATTTTCTCAACTTTACTATAATATTGAAAAAACCTACCCGTTCCTGCTGGTAAATCTAGCAAAGTTGAAAGATTTATATCTCTATATAATTTTTCTACATAAATGTTTTCTAATTTCCAGTGTTCTTCTTCTTGACGATCTAAATCATAACTATTGGCAATATTATCATCATACTTGTAATATCCATCGTAATTCATGATTATTTCCATACCTTTTTTTAAAGTTTAATGAATTTTATAGCAAATAGCATTTTGGGAGTCTTAAAATGCTATAGCATAGAATTTTGTTTTACAATCACTTTTCTAGTTGGCAATTATTCGCTTTATTTTCTTTATAACTCTCACAAAAAAAGGTTTCGGAGCAAAAATAGTTTTAAATGTTAAATTATCAGCTTCTTTATTTTGTATAATTTTGGCAGGATAATTTGTAAGCACAATATCAGAGCGTGAGATATTAGCATGTTCACTTTCACTAAAAGTATGTGTAGCATTGGTTCCAAAGCCTATATTCGAAATCAAATTGACACTTGGACGTATTGCTAAGCCATTATTAAACCACACAGTAAAAGCCCATTGATAGTCCCACCACGAAATATCGACTTTCTTCGCCTTTGTAGTATGAAATATTTTTGTCCAGTATTTAACTGTTTTTTCATTTTCAAAAGTCTTCTTTAAAAAGTTAACATCTTTGATAGTATCTAATTCAACATCATACTTATCCCAGCGATTGGCCCAACTTGCCCACCCCCAAGTATGGTTGTATTTTGAGAAATAGTAATCATCATTCCCTCTTTTTATGTTGCTTTGAAAGTTACTTCCCGATATATGCCAAACCTTCATATCATCTTTATATTTCTCCAATAACTCCTCACAAAACCAAAAGAAGCTTTGAGATGGCAAGCAATCATCTTCAAGAATAATTCCCATCTTTTCATTTTGGAAAAACCAACCAATTGCTTCACTTGGGGAATATTTGCATCCGAGATTTTGTTCACGGAAGCGTGTCTTAACTTCACATTCCCAATTGATATTTGAGATAATATAGTCTCGCACCGCTTTTACTTTTTCCTCTTCATTCTCTCTGCTTTGTCGTGCACCATCTGCTGCCACATAAAGCCTCGGTGGTTTGGCTTGCCTAATAGCTTCAAACACTTGCTTAGTTGTATCGAGACGATTAAATACCAAAAATAATACTGCTGTTTTTAGTGGATATGGTGGGGTGAATTCTAATTTTGGATTATTGTTTTGTGTCATTTGAGCTAAGCCCTCTTCCATATTTTCTAATTTCAATCTTTCTCATAATTATCCCTCGTCCTCAATCTGAAGTTCGGTGACGAGGGATAATTATTTAAACCTCAATTACTTTCGCCCACTTTGGCTGAATTCCAACATGCGATTCTATTTTTTGTTTCCAGCCATACCAATACTTTGGAAAAATCACTTTTTTTCTGTTTTGCATAAAATAAGCACCCCACCACGAAAAACTACTATTTGAAACTATTCCATACTCACATTGACTCATTATCGCCAAATCTGTACCCATACTATTTTTTGAGATAATTTTATTTTTTATATTTTCAAAACAACATTCTACAAATGTAACATCATCAGACAAGAAGATAAAAAAAGGATTTTCGACATTTTGAGTCATTTCATACATGGCTTTTTCAAAATAACTTTTGGGTAAATCAATACCTCGTTCACCTAAATAAGACTCAAATATATAATCTCCTCTTCGTACATGCACAAAAATCTTACTGTTCTCCAAGGGCACTTGGTTTAAGAAATCCTTTGCAACATCACTATATTGTTGCTTAATAGTAAAGTCTATTTTTGCTTTATCAAAAAACTTCTCTGATTGAAAAAAATGTGTTTCGACCAATCTAATAGGTAATAATCCTTTTTTTTCACTAAATGAAGATTGTACACCAGTTTCATTTTCATTTTGTTTTATGTAACCTAAAATCTTCAATTTAATCAGATACATTAGTATAAATGGTTTTAATAGCTTTTTTAAAATGAATAATGAATATTTTCCAATGTAAAAAGGCTTAAAATTTTGATTTATTATCTCGCATGTATCTGTAAACTGTTTCATATTGATGGCAATTATTTTTTCACCTTTTTGGGCAATCGTATTTAAAAAAGCATATTGAAAAAGTTGATTACCTAGTCGCCCATCAGATATAAATAAAATCATTTGCTTATAATCTTTTTTGAAATTGCAACATAATTTGCATAGTTAAAATTCTCCATATTTGGTCTATAATACCTCATTTCTAACCCACCTCTCATTATTTTTGCCACTTTAAATCCTCTCGCATCAAGAAATTTATAAACTTCCATTAAACTCGTATGTGAATCTAAATTTGCTCCACCATATTCAAATTGGATAAAGTCTATAAACTCTGAATCAAAGTATTCTCCCATGCCCTCAAAGCCTCTTAACTCATGTCCTTCAATATCGATTTTTATAAAATTTATGTGATTTATATTTTGCTCTTGAATATACTTATCTAACCTTCGTACTTTTATTTTCTCTTTCTGGTTTAATTCTAAACGATAACTATCCAAATTTCTTTGATAGAGTGAAGCCAATCCACTTTTTTCTTTATCATAAAATATATCCGTTATTTCATCAATGTGCGATATGCCAAAATGATTCAGGCTGATATTTTCATGAACCTTGAATATATCAGTCAGTAAATCAAAACAGCTTTGTGTCGGTTCAAAAATATGTAATTCAAAATCAACACCTAATTCTTTTCCTTTATCGATTAACATTGTTGAATACTGCCCAATATTCGCACCAACATCGAATATTACTTTTATCCCATCTTTTTGTTTAAATGTTTTGAAAAGCGTATCTATAAAAATCTTTTCGCCATTTTTTTCAAAATTTGCATTCCCATTATTTTCAATAAAATTGAAAATTTTCCACACTAATCCTCTCAATTTTCTTTTAATAATTGACTCATTTATATACATTTTAATATACCTTTTTTAACATATAAAGACCTGTACCAAAACCTCTGTTGTTGTCATAAGCATCATATAATTTCATTCCATAATGGTATTTCTCATCCATCACTTCAAACTCCTCAAAAAGCTCCAAGATATAAGCTTTGGTAAATGCTCTATGAGCATTAAAATAAATTTTGTTTTCGCTATCTATAGGTACACTTACTAACAATATTCCACCAATCTTTAAAACTCTTTTTAGCTCTTTGATAGCTTTTTCACTTCCAAAAGGATCAATTGTATCACCATATCGACCAAGTCCTATGTGCTCTACTACACAAAGAGATGATAAAGATTCTATCGAATTATCTTCAAAGGGAAGCTCCAAAATCGACCCTTTTTTAAAAAAAAGATTTGGAAGCTCAAGCTGAATAGGTCGAATATCAATCATTGTAATAGGAACAAATTGAGAGAGGATTCCCATTGTTTTTGCAGAACTTCCTACATCATAATGGTGATGTGGCTTTAACGCAAAAAGATGCCTTGCAGCCCAACTATCTTGAAAAAAATAGATTGAATCAATGGGCGTATAGCTCATATTATCAAGTAGACATGGGTAGTACTCAATCTTTTTGAACTGTTTATTTTCCTCAAGTTGTTTAAGCAATCTGAGCTCTTTAAAAAACCATAAAAATTGTTTAAACATCGCTATTGGCTTGAATGCAATAAAGTCTTTAATTGCAAGTAGTATAAAATATGTATTGCGTATAAACTTTATTTTTTTGCAATAATTAAACATCCTTGATTCCTAGAGGAAATTTGTAAAAAGTAACCATACCAATGATTTGTAATTTAACATTTTCTCGTGTCTTAGCATATAAAAAATCAAGCATGAAAGTTGTCACAAAAAATGAAATAATAGTGGCTACAATGGCTCCCTTACTATAAAATAATGGAATCAAATAATAATTTAATACCACATTAACCAATGCACCAAATATCATCGTTATAAGTGAATATTTAAAAAGATTTTCAATTGTAATAAAACTACTTCTTGCAACACCACTATTGGTAAAAAATAGCCTTATTGCCATCAATGAAAGCAAAATACCTGCTGGTTCATATGCCTCACCAAATAATATCACGATTATATTCTCAGAAAAAAAGTAAATTGGTATTGCGGCTAATAAAAAAAGAGTAAAACTCAACCTATAATAGTTCAAAAATCTCATTTGATATAATTTTTCTGATGTTTTTTTGGCATTGACTAAAGCGGGAAATAATGAATTATTCAACATAATAGGAATAAATCCCAGTGACTCAATTAATCTTAATGCTACACTGTAATATCCTACTTCTATACTATTATTTATCTCTTTTATCATCACTTGATCTATTCTTGATTGAATCATAAGTACCATTCCACTCAGGATCAATGGCCAAGAGTCTTTGAGTAAGCTTTGGGCAGTCATATTATAAAACTTCAATTGCCAAAGAGAAAAAGAAGAATTAGCTTTAATATAAAAATATAAATATCCACATCCTAAAACAAAACTATCAAAAAATACCGCCCACGCAAAAGCAACTAATGGTGCTTCATTTAAGATAAGTATAATTTTCACAACAGATGAGATAAGAAGACTAAAGACATTTGCAAATACTGCATACCGACTTAAAACTTTACTTTGAAAATAACAATCTATAACATTAAAGCTTTGAAATATCGTTGCACTTGCTATGATAAACACTAAAGCATTAGTATAAACATCATTGGATGTAAAATTAATGGCAATAGCTAAAAAAAGGAGTACACTCAAAGCTCCCATCAATTTGAGCCAAAATGCTGTGCCTATAAGCTCATCTCTTTTACTTGCATCTTTGACAAGTTCTCGTACAATAATACTATCGAGCCCAAGTGTTGCAATAGCCGTAAACAGTCCAACAAAACTTTGTGCATACGAAAAAAGTCCAAATTGCTCAGGTCCCAAATAACGAGCTACCCAAACACCGACAAAAAGTCCTACGGTCATGCGAAGGATTTTCTCACCAAAAAGCCATGAGGTATTTTTAAAATACTTCATAAATCCTTGATGTTCTGCCAGCTGTCTTAGTTTTGTTAGCATCTTATCTATTCAGATACCATTCATACTCTGCTCTAATGCCCTCGTCCAATTCGACAGTGCGGCTCCAGCCAAGGTTTTTAAGTTTTGAAACATCGGTCAGTTTTAAAAGTGTACCATCTGGTTTATCAAGATTAAAATAAATATCGCCTTTGAAGCCCACGATATCTTTGATAAGATAGGCAAGTTCTTTGATAGAAATATCTTCACCTGAGCCTATATTGATATGCGTGTTGCGAACCTCTTTCGCATTGGGTTCAAAAGTATCTTTAAAATCAATTTTTTCCATAACAAATACACATGCATCTGCCATATCTTCACTCCATAAAAACTCTCGCCTTGGTGTTCCACTTCCCCAAATCTCGACACGATGCTCACTGATACCAAAGTGTTCAAGATATATTTTTGCTTCTTCTAAACTCTTTACATGTAAGTCTTCCAAAAGCGCTTCTATCTTATTTTCATCTAAGAGTTTTGCGAGATGCATTTTGCGTAACAAGGCAGGCAAAACATGCGAAGTTTCCAAATCAAAGTTATCATTAGGACCATAGAGATTCGTTGGCATTACTGAGATGAAATTGGTACCATACTGAAGATTGTAACTTTCACACATCTTAATACCTGCAATTTTGGCTATGGCATAGGGTTCATTGGTATATTCAAGTGGACTCGTAAGCAGATATTCTTCTTTCATAGGCTGAGGACAAGCGCCTGGATAGATGCAAGTAGAGCCTAAAAAAAGTAGTTTTTTGACACCATGTCGATAACTCAAATCAATGATATTGCCTTGTACTAGAAGATTACTGTAGATAAATTCAGCACGGTAAGTATTATTAGCGATGATTCCTCCAACTTTTGCAGCAGCTAAAAAAACATATTCTGGTTTTTCTTGTTCAAAAAATGCATCGACTGCTTTTTGATCGGTCAACTCAAGTTCTGCGTGCGTTTTATACACAAGATTGTGATAGCCTTTTTCTCTCAAATTTTTGACGATAGCTGAACCTACAAGACCTTGATGCCCTGCAATATAAATTTTGGCATTTTTGCGCATGTAATTTCCTTTTACAATCTCCATGTGGGATTTTTAACAATCCCTTTGACATCTATCACAACGCTACTCAGTCGAGTATAGTCTTCTTCACTCAGTGACACAAACTCTCCATGCCCAACTGCAACAACAATAGCATCATAGTATTTTTTACATGTAAAGGGGTTTTCAATCAAATCGTATCCATAATATTTTTTGGCTTCTGCTTTATCAACCCAAGGGTCGTAAATGTCTACTTTGCATTTAAAGGCTTCTAGCTCTTCGATGATATCCACTACTTTAGTA
>JAQWCT010000032.1 GCA_028705785.1 Sulfurospirillaceae bacterium
TTCCATTTTTCGCCATCTATCTTCATACTTACTGGTGATTTCAAGGTCTTGATTTTTCTTTACATGTACACTTGCTTTAGCGAGTTGCATCATCTCAAAAAAAGAAAATTCAAAATAGAGTTGGCTATCGGTTCGAAGCTCTAACGAACCCCCTACTTTTAAAACCCGCAGAGATTCCTCGATAAAACCCTTTGACATCACACGACGATGGGGCTTTTTATCCCAAGGAACAGGGAAATGAACAAACATTCGCCCTACACTATTGGAAGAGAGAAACTCTAAAAAAAGCCTTGCATCATAATCTACCACAAGTATATTTTCAATATTCTGCAATTCACATTGTTTGAGGACTTGCTCAATCGAGGGCTTGTGAATTTCAAGTCCTATGAACTGAATATGGGGGTTTTTCTTGGCTTGGTGCAAAAGATGTCTTCCACTTCCAAAACCCACTTCTATCCAAATTTCATCCTTACATGTAAAGGCATTGGCAAAGAAATCAACATTTTTAAGATAAGGGGAACGCTTTACATGTAAAAAGTTTTTAGGCTCGATATTGGAGCATAACACCACCGCATTATTTGCATCTCTAAAATCAATCAAGACCTTTTGTAAAAAAGAAGCCTGAGAAGGACGGGTGACTTTATCGCCTTTGACAAGCAATTTTCCTTGTTCTCTTGCATGAATGCGAATGAGGAGTTGTTCCTCTTTGGTTCGTGCCATAACAAGCTTATTGCCCCGCGAAGAGAGCGCTTCAAAATCAAAAGTCGTCTCTCCATGCGTGAGCGGATAAACTAGAGGTTTAAGGGATAGCGTTTTAAAATTTGGCATTCGTCTTTTTTAATCCCTTGGTATCGTGATAATAACGCTATCTGAAGGCTTTGAAGCGATACCGTACTTGTCAATGGCAATAATGTTGTATTTGTATTCTATACCAGGAACGGTGTCTTGATCGTTGTAATTTGACTCAAAGATACCTGTAAAGCTCTGTTTTTTATTTTGACTTTCTCTTAAAACCGTATATTTTACAGAATTTTCATGCCCACTCCAAGTGATATAAATCGACCTTCCATCATGTTTAACAGATTGAACGATAGGAGGCGTCAAAGAAGCAAGTGTGCTTCCTATGATGGGATTGTCTTGTTGTTTTGACTCAAGACCATCAACATCAACAGCAACCACTTTGTAATAATAGGTTTTGCCATTATCACTGACTAAATCTTCAAACTCTGTACTTTTTGTTTTGGCATGAAAGCTGAAAAAAAGTGTTGAATTGGATGAACGATAAATCTTGTAATGTGAAAAATCACTCTCACTGGCTGGATTCCAATTAAGCACAATCTTTTTAGGCAAATTGTTAGTCACTTGAATACCCGTAATTGGTTTAGGAAGAGGCTTGGTGTGCGCTTCTACAATTTCACTTGGTTTGGACACAATGCCATCAAAAGTTTTCACTTTGACTCTATAACGATAGACATAATTGTCTTTGAGCCCAGCATCGATATACTCAGCATTAAGTCTTCCATCGATCTTACCCACTTCTTCCCATTTGGTAGATTTAAATTCATTGCGCTCTATGATATAAGATTCAACTCTTTCCATTGCATGAGGTTTCCATACGATTTTGACACGATTGGGAAGTCCTGTGATGGCTTTAACAAACGAAACAGATTCTATCGTTCCAATCGTATTTGCAGTCACAATTTGGCTCGGTTCAGACTCTCTTTTTTCCTCAGAAAAAGTTGTAAAGCGATAACTGTACTGCGTATCTGGTGTCAGTTTAGTATCGACATAGTGAGAAGTATACTTATCGTTAATCGTCGCAATTTTTTTCATCTTGCTACCATCAAGTCGATAAATATAATATCCAGCTACCCTATCACCATAAGTAGGCGTCCACTCAAAACCAATTTCAGTGATGTCGGCGAGTGTTCTAACTGTCTCTATTCGAGGGAGTGTTGAGTCAACAACTGGCTCTTTGGGTGTATCAAGCGTTTTTTCGCAACCACTTATCATCAGCATTAAAACCATTAATGATACTATCAAACTTGATTTTTTCATGAAATTCTTCCTCTTTAAAATTTTTACGCAAACAATCCTTAAAGTCATCCATCAAAGGAGCATTTATTTGCATAAAAGCATCGGTTCGTGGATGTTTAAGGTACAAGATATAGGCATGTAACATAACTCTTGGTATTGTACCATTTTGGCTCTTAAAGCCGTATAAACTATCTCCTAGGATATGCCTAGAGAGTGCACCAAGGTGGACTCTTATCTGATGCGTTCTGCCTGTAAAAAGCTTAACGGCGATCAGCTCTTTTTTCTCATCGGTGGAGGGAAGTAGTTTACAAAAAGCACTTTTTGCTGCTCTTCCTTGTTTATCGACTGCCATTTTCAATCTATTATGCGCACTTCTCCCGATGCGTAAATCGACGATAACATTTTCTTTCAGTGGCACATCAATTAGGGCAAGATAGTATCTCCCCATACTCTTATCTTCCAACTGCTTTGAGAGACAAAGATGCGCTTCATTGTTTTTAGCGATGACGAGCGCTCCGCTGGTCTCTTTGTCAATACGATGCACAATGCCATGTCGCTCATCACCACTAATCGTAGAAAGCGCAATACCTCTTTTTTTAAGCCAATCAACCAATGTCGCTTCTTTCACACTTGGCGCCCCATGGACTGTTAAAAAAGGTGGTTTATTGACGACTAAAATATCCTCATCTTCATACAAAACATCGATGTCAAAATCCACTTCATACACACTCTCCTGAGGTGTCGCTTCGACAAAATCATAAGCAATAATTTCACCGCCTAAAAGCTTAAAACTACTTTTTTTAACTTCTTTGTCATTCACCCGTACACCAATGTTTTTAATCAGTTTTTCAACCTGATTTCGAGGAAGTATCAGTGCTTCACTCATCGCAATATCTAGCCTTTGAGGCTCTTTACATGTAAACTCCATCTAATCTTTTTTCCTCTGTTTTTTTGCTATACTTTCCAAAACGATAAAGGTACTTCATTTGTTTCAAATTGATAGGCGCATCTTAACACATTTTGATTTTTTAATTCCTATATTGGTCATTCCTATCATCGCAACCTCTTACTTCCTTATCTCAGAAGCTAGTACTATGCTTGGAAATAAACAATTGGTTTACTATCTTGTAGGCTTAGGTGTTTTTCTCTTTTTTTTCATTATTCCTATTAAAAAAATAGAGTGGATTATCCCTTTTTTTTATTGGCTAACGATTTTTTTACTTATCAGTGTCGATTTTTTTGGTATTGCCAAACTAGGTGCTAGACGCTGGTTAGAAATTCCTTTTATGCATTTTACGATCCAACCCTCTGAGATTTTCAAACCCGCTTTTATCTTAATGCTTGCCTATCTCATCAAATACAATCCACCCCCTGAAAAAGGCTATGGATGGAAATCCTTTTTTAAACTTAGTTTTTATATTTTGCTCCCCTTTCTTTTGATTGCAAAAGAGCCCGATCTTGGAACTGCGATGATTTTGCTCTTACTAGGCTATGGGACACTTTTTGTTATCGGTGTCAATAAAAAAATATGGATAACCCTCGCCATTCTTGTAGGCATTAGTGGTCCTTTTTTATATAACAATTTACATGATTATCAAAAACAACGCATCGCCGATTTTGTGGGAGAAAAACCTAGTTATCATGTCAAACAGTCCATCATTGCCATTGGTTCAGGAGGTTTGAATGGAAAAGAAAAAAGTGAAGCAACTCAAACACATTATAAATTTTTACCTATTGCAACCAGTGACTTTATCTTTGCTTATACAGTAGAACGATTTGGATTTTGGGGGGCTTTTGGAATTATTGCTCTGTATGCATTGCTCATTGTACATCTCATCACCCTTAATTTCAAGCTTGAAGAAGACTACTTTGCACAAGTCATTACCAGTGGTATATCCTTACTCATCTTTTTTTACATGAGCATCAATATCGCCATGACCATAGGGCTAGCTCCCGTTGTTGGCGTACCTTTGCCCTTTTTTAGTTACGGAGGCAGTAGTTTTATCACTTTCTTTGCGCTGTTTGGTATTTTAGAAAATCTTTTGGCTTTTCGGTTTGACCCTACTTATAAGTCCATTCAATATAATTTATAATGTTTTAACTTTTAAAAGTGTAGAATTTCGTTCTTAAAAAATGGGTCCTTAGCTCAGTTGGTTAGAGCACCCCGCTCATAACGGGGTGGTCGAGTGTTCGAGTCACTCAGGACCCACCATCCTACTTGTTATCATATGTGAACTTTGAGATAAAAAGGTAATTTGATGAAAAAAACGCTTCTCCTCCTCACGATTCTCTTACATGTAAACTTATTTGCTGGTTTTTTGGATGACCTCATTGGAAAAGACAAATCTTTTTTAACCGCGAATGGTTTTAAATGCACTGAGTTTTCTTGTATCACGAAAGATCAAAAATATTTCAATCTTAAACTCCTTGACGATACAATTTCTTATGTCGAAGTTTATAGTACAGACAAAGATGAAGTATACAAAATAGCTTTCTACCTTCACCAAAATGACAAACTAAAAAACAAAGAGATGGATGAAGCTTTTTATAAAGCGCTTGTCAAACTCAATGAAAAATCAAAGCTTGTTTATGAAATGACAAAAGTAAGTGATAAATTTGGTGATGAAGCGCTCATCACGATGACAGATGCCAAAAAAGCCAATGCTTATGTTGGGGTACTCAGAGAAGTGTATCTTGAAAATATGAAAAAATTCATTGAAAATGGAAACAAAAATTAGTTATTCTCTTTTTTTAAAATAATGTGGTAGAATTATTTTTCACACATTGATACATAAAGAAGAAATATGCAAGTAATCATCGCTGGAGCAGGAAGGGTTGGCTATAATATTGCCAAACACCTTATGGTCAACAACAGTGTCACCGTCATCGATCAAAATGAATTTGCCATCCAAAACATTCAAGAAAATCTTGATGTTTTGGGTATTTGTGGCAATATTGAAAATCCTCACACCTATTTTGGTATAGACCCACAAGTCGATCTTTTTATCGCAGTTACAGATTCAGATGAAGTCAACCTTCTCTCCTCTTTAATCATCGATAATATCGCAACCGTCAAACGAAAAATTATTCGTCTCAAAAATAGCTTCTTTGCCAGTGACCTCATTAAATCTAAACTTAACATTAGTGAAACTATCGTACCTTCTTTCGAAGCGGCGCAACCTTTTAAATACTTGGTTGATTTTTCGCATGCCCATAATGCAAAAGCATTTGAATACACCAAAGCTCTTTTGATTTCCATTCGTCTTAAAGATGATTTTTCACCTCGCATGATATCGACTTTTATTGGTGAAGTCAGTGGCGAAGTGACCGTTGGAGGGATTGAGCGAAACAAGAAGTTTTTTGTTCCTAAAGCATCCGAAACGATGCTTCCAAATGATTTGATTTATTTCTTTGCTTTCCCCAACGCTATCGTGTCGCTTCGTTCAATTGTGTGTGAGCTGAATGAACCTCTCTCTCCTATCAAAAATTGCGTTATTTTTGGTGCTGACTCTTTGGGTGTGGAAATAGCCAAAGTATTGCTCAAAAAAGGCATTGAAGTCCAAATGATGGATAAAAATATTGATTTGTGTAAAAAAGCCAATATCGAACTTAAAAATAAAGTCACCGTTTTTAAAACAACCTATGATGCAGACCATATTGTCAGTAAAAATCGATTTGATACCGATATGTTTATCGCCGCTACCAAAAATGATGAATACAATATTACCAAATGTATTGAAGCGAAACAAAAAGGTATCAAAAAAATAGTCGGTATTAACAACGATATTGCTTATTCTTCGCTGATGAGAAACCTCAATATTGAAGTGGTAAGAGGTGAAAAAATTAATGCCTTTTACTCTATTTTAGAAAAAATAGAATCCTCAGATATCATCGTTCAAAAGAAATTTTGTGGAGGAGAAGGTGCAGTTGTGCTACGCAAAGTCTTTTTCAACTCACCTCTCATTGGCACCAAATTTCATCTTTCTGATAAAGTTGATGATAAGGGTCATTTTATTATTCTTCGCGATAATGATATTTTTGAATATCAAAGTATTCCTGCATTTGAGAAAGATGATGTTATCGTCGTGTTTACAAAAGAAAGTGATTTTGAAATTATCTCTAAATGGTTGCATCAAAATCCATGAGTATTAAAAGTGTTTTCAAATTTATCTCAGCCGTAGGGTTGGTTGTCTTTTTTCTTTTTCTCCTTCCGCCCATTATAGGATTTATGTATGGAGAGGATGTTTTTGTCTATGCGCTTGCAATGCTTGCTTTATTTGTTGCCAATTTATCTATCTTCCTTATCTTAAAAGATGATGAGATGATTTTAGGCATCAAAGAGAGTATCGTCTCTGTGAATCTTATCTGGATTTTACTCGGCATTGGGGGTGCTATCCCTCTTGTGCTCTACAGTAAACTAGACCTTGCTAGTGCATTTTTTGAGGCCATTAGCGGTTTTACAACCACGGGAGCAAGCGTTTATACCGATGTTGAAGTTCTTCCAAAATCCATTTTATTTCATCGCAGTTTGATGCATTGGATTGGGGGAATTGGTATCATCGTTTTAGGCGTAGGACTTTTACCTCTGATTAATCCAAGTGGCTCAATGAGCCTTTTTAAAGCAGAATCTACGGGTATTTCGATGGACAAAATCACACCAAAAATCAAAGATACAGCCAATCGTATTTGGGCTGTATATATCCTTTTTACATTTCTTGATTTTGCACTGTTGATGCTATTTGGTATGGATTGGTTTGATGCGATTAATCATGCATTCGCAACTATCTCCACAGGAGGGTTTTCCACTAAAAACAGCTCTATTGGATTTTTTAACAGTGATGGTATTATCTGGACAACGACTTTTTTTATGACAATTTCTGGTATCAACTTTCTAGCCCATATTCGCATGCTCAAAGGAGATAAAAACTGTTACAATACAGAAGAAACCAAATGGTATGTAGGACTTATCATTTTTCTATCTCTTGCCTTAACACTGGTACATACTAATCAAAGCGAAGACTCTTTTTACTACTCTTTAACCCATGCTTTTTTTACCGTTTCAACACTGGCTACAACCACAGGATTTGCCTCATTAGACTATGAAAAATGGGGACAATTTGCGATGATGATTATTATCCTTGCCATGATTATGAGTGCAAATACTGGCTCTACCGCGGGTGGTGTTAAAATCATTCGCTATATCTTATTTTTCAAAAATATAGGACTTGAAATTAAAAGGTCTCTCCAGCCTGATGTTATTACTTCTATTTTTGTGGACGATAAACAGATCAGACATTCTATTATTAACTCTATTTTTGGGTTTTTTGCCCTTTTTATTTTAACGGCATTTATTGTTACCATGTATCTTTATGCAAGGGGCTTTGATTTTTTAACTGCTTTTACGACGGCCATTGCAACACTTGGCAATATTGGTCCAGGACTTGGACTAACAGGACCTGCTCAAAATTATGCTTTTTTCACTTGGTATGACAAACTGATTCTCTCTGCTTCCATGATTATTGGTAGGTTGGAGTGTTATACTGTCTTCATCATGCTTAGTCGCACTTTTTGGAAAAAGTTTTAAGGCTTTAACGCTAAAACCGCTCCTTTAAGTGCTAACAAGAGAGTATCTATCTCTTTTTTAGTATGGGTATAATGGATAGAAATACGAAGCCAACCTGGTTTTTCGCTAAAACTTTGTCCATCTTCAAGTGATAAAAGGTCATGTCCATAGGGCCCTGCACAACTACAACCTGCTCTGGTTTGAATATTAAACTCTTTGGAAAGATACTCAGATATCGCATAGGGATTGATTCCCTCAAAATTGAGTGAAAAGATAGGTAATTTTTCTTGTGAATACTTACAATAAAGTTTTACGCCCTCTATCGCTCTTAAGCGCATACCAAAGTAAAACTTGAGTTCTTCTTCTTTCGCGTGAATGTGTTCAAGTCCTATGTCGTTGCGTAAATTATAGGCTAGTGAAGCTCTAATAAATTGCAATATCGCAGGTGTGCCAGCATCTTCAATCAATTCAACATCACTGAGAAAATCATGCGAAATCCTTGAAACATAAGCGACGGTTCCGCCTCCTGCAAAAGTAGGTTTGCGCTCGGTACACAATGATTTTTTAATCACCAAAAGACCGCAAGAGCCTACACCTCCTAAAAGTTTATGCGGTGATAAAAAAAGTGCATCATAATAATTGCAATCAATGTTGATATACGGTGAAGCTGCAGCTGCATCAAGACAAAGCGTTCCGTTATAGCGTTTGATGAGCGTATAAAGGCTTTTATAATCACTCAAAATGCCCGTTACATTAGAAGCCACTGAAAAAGAAGCAATGATTTCCCGCTCTTTATAAAGCTCAAGTGCATTTTCCAACGCTTTGAGATCTATTATTTCATCACTATCAAGAGGAATTCTCACCACATCGCATAAACCCTCTCTAAAACTTAGTTCATTAGAGTGATGTTCATAAGGTCCAATGAAAACAACAGGCACTAAAGAGGGCTTACATGTAAAGCGTTTGAGTGTTCGTGGAGGAATATAAATACCCATCAACTCTTGAAATTTTTTAATCGCCCCTGTCGCGCCATTGCCACAAGGCATAAGATAAAACCGCTCATCAATCTCCAGCGCTTTTTTTAAATCAATTCTTGCTTGATGATAATATTCACTTGTGGTAATAGCACTTGAAGCCACTTCAGAATGGGTGTTTGCGTAAGTTTTAAGTATCTCTAAAATCTTTTTTTCAATAGGCTTATAAGCCTGTCCCGAAGCCGTATAATCAAAATATAAAATGTTTTTATTTTTAATGATATTTTTTCGAATTTCTTTCACAGAAGCGCCTAGTCAGTTTTTTTCGGTATTATACTCTTAAAAAATACAACTAGGATTAAAAAAATGATTGATGAAAGTTTATTAAACAGTCTTAATGCCAAAGAGAAAGAGATTTTCAAAAAAGGGCTTAAAGACCTTATCGATCAAACCTATGTTATCGAAGATGAATACAAAAAGCTCAACGAATCGTACACCTCTTTGCAAGATTTTATCCACCAGATTATCGAAGTTCAACCTAATGCGCTTTGGGTTTTGGATGCCAATGGTGACATCTTTTTAGAAAACAGCGAAGCTAAAAAAATCGGAGGGATTTTAAAACAATTTCAACACGAAGAAACAACCAAAGAAGTAGAATTTGAAAGTAACTTTTATCTTCTTAAACGCGTCTACCAAGGAGATAAAGCTATCATTAGTGCGACGGATATCACCGAAGGAAAACGACAAGAACGCCTCGTTTCCATGGGGCAAGTCGCCGCCCATCTCTCTCATGAGATACGAAACCCTATCGGTTCGGTTGCCCTTTTAGCCTCCACTTTATTTAAAAAAGTAGATCCGAGTATCAAACCTTTGGTGATGGAAATAAAAAAGTCTATTTGGAGGGTCGAGCGCATCATCAAAGCGACACTGTTATTTACCAAGGGTCTTCAAACCAATATCACCTCTTTTACCCTCGATAAATTTATCCCTGAGTGTGAAAAATCGGTGCAACACTACTCTTATAGTAAAGAAATCGCCTTTTCATTTTCGCTCCCCCGTGTCGAAATCAAAGGAGATTTTGAACTGCTCAATCTTGTCATTCAAAACTTTATCTTTAATGCCATTGATGCGATTGAAGAGGGTGAAAAAGAGAGTGGTATCGTTAGTATTGAGTATAAAGAAAATGAACAAGATATTGTCTTACATGTAAAGGATGATGGCAAACCCATAGAAAATAAAAACATTTTATTTGAGCCTTTTAAAACCACCAAAACAAAAGGCAATGGCTTGGGATTGGCGCTATCTTTACAAATCATTCAGGCACATCATGGTAAAATAAATCTGCTATCGGATGAAAAAGGTTTTGAAATTCGAATAAGGAAAAGCAGTGATTAGCGAAAGTCTTAAAATCTTTGCTTCTGACCTTAAAAATTCTTCCAAAGATTTATTGCCTATTGTCCTTGTGGTGGCATTTTTTCAACTCGTTTTCATCAAAGATGTTCCCCAAAATCTTCTTTCTATCTCCATTGGTCTTTGTATTGTTGCAATTGGATTGGCTCTTTTTATTAGAGGACTGGAAATAGGTATTTTTCCTATTGGAGAGGCATTGGCGCATGATTTTGCAAAAAAAGGCTCACTTTTTTGGTTGCTTTGCTTCGCTTTTTTGATAGGCTTTTCAACCACTATTGCAGAACCTGCCCTCATGGCTATCGCTGATAAAGCTTCAATGGTAAGTGATGGCAAAATTGACGCTTTTTACTTACGCATTACGGTTGCACTTTCGGTGGGTTGTGCTATTGCTATTGGGGCTTTACGCATCCTTTTGGGTCATCCTATTCATTATTATATTATCACAGGTTATATCATTGTTGTCAGTGTTACTTTTTTTGCCCCACCAGAAATTATTGGACTCTCGTACGATAGTGGCGGTGTTACAACCTCAACGGTTACCGTTCCACTCGTTGCGGCATTAGGAATAGGACTTTCTTCGAGCATCAAAGGGAGAAATCCGTTGATTGATGGATTTGGACTCATCGCTTTTGCCTCTTTAACCCCGATGATTTTTGTACAACTTTTTGGCGTTTGTGTCTACAACTTTGGAGATTCTTCAACCGTAGTAGTGGTCACAGAAACTATCGCTCAAACAGCATCCACGGCAACAAGGAACTACACTTTTTATACCATCATGTCTGAGTTCTGGGGAGTTATGCAAGATGTTTTACCTATCATTGCGGTGATTACTTTTTTTCAATATGTCATTATTAAAAAACCTATTGCACACTTACCTAAAATCATCACGGGCATCGTTCTTGTTATTATTGGATTAGATGCTTTTATTGTTGGTTTAGAAATTGGTCTCTTCCCTATCGGTGAGACGATTGCCTATCAGCTGACGACGATGGAAAATAATTGGCTGATTTATGGCTTTGGATTTGCGATCGGTTTTGCAACCACGATGGCAGAACCCGCACTCATTGCTATTGCGATGAAAGCTTCTGAAGTGAGCAGTGGCAATATCAATCAAAAAATGCTTCGCACCTCCGTAGCCTTTGGTGTGGCTATTGGCATAGCACTTGGATGTTATCGACTTGTTCATGGCGATGTGTTGCATTACTATATTATCGTAGGCTATATCTTTGTGATTATCATGACCTATTTTGCTCCCAAATATATCATTCCTATCGCTTATGATAGTGGTGGTGTGACGACTTCTACCGTCACGGTTCCCCTTGTAGCAGCGCTTGGGCTTGGATTGGCTCAAAATATAGAAGGAAGAGACCCACTCATTGATGGGTTTGGTCTTATCGCCTTTGCTTCGCTTTTCCCCATGATAACAGTTATGGGATATGGTGTTATCGCTCAAATAATGATTAAGAGGAGTAATAAATGAAATTTACAGTGCTAACGGCTATTGTTGCCAATGCAAAAGAAGAAGAAACCATCGAAATTGCCAAAAAAGCGGGTGCAGGAAGTGTCACTATCTTAAATGGCAAAACGATAGGACTGAAAGAGAAAAAGATTTTTTTTGGATTAACCCTTGAAGAGAATGTTTCTGTTTTGCTGTTTATTTTGCCACAGCGATTGTCGATGAATGTGTTTAAAGCCATTCGTAAAAAGCTAGATTTATGCAATAAAGAAAATTCCAATGGCCTTCTCTTTACCTTTCCACTCACCCATATTTCGGGCATGGAAACAGAAGAGATAGATTTGTTTGAAAAAGAATTATTAGATGTTTTATAAGGAGACACCACGATGTTAGTTGCCGATGTTATGATTAAAGAAAATTTAGCCCTCATTTCACCCCTCGCCCCTGTGCGCGATGCTTTGATGCTCATGCGAAAAACCAAGGTCAAATCCCTGATTGTCAATAAAATTAGACCTAGTGATGCTTATGGGCTTTTGACTTATAAAAATATTCTCTATTCTATTGTCGCTAGTGATGGAGATATAGACCTTTTGCGCGTTTACGATATCTGCTCAAAACCTGCCATTCAAGTTTCCAAAGGGCTCGACCTTAAATATGCTTCTCAGCTGATGGTTAAAAACAATGTCAAACGACTTTTGGTCATTGATAACAATGAACTTGAGGGAATTTTAACGATGACGGATATTTTGGGGATGTTTTTAGAAACGATTACAGACGAAGATTAATGCCCTCTTGCTAAAGGTCTAAATCATTAGACCTTTACATGTAAGGATTATTCTATGTGAATATTCTCAAAGGGAGTGATAGCTACATCAATAGCATCGCTCACATTAAAGCCTGTTTCGATAATGACATTTTGAAGTTTTGAGGTAATCTTTAAGATAAGTGGTCTCTTACCAGGATTTTCTCTCACCACTTGATATAAGGCATCCAAACTTGCCATCTCTTCACTCAAATCAAGAATGAGCACTTTAGGATCTTGGGGTATTTCGGTGACTTTGGTTTCGACTTTTTCTTTTTTGGCATCATTTAAATCCATGATTTTAAGTACGCGTGTTTTGGCAAATTGACCATCATTAGAAACTTCTACTTTGAAACAAAGCGGTCTATCTAAATCAAGTCGTTCCAATATCTCTAACTGTTTTTCAAAGACCGTTATCTCCATACTTCCATGAAAATCCATTAAACTCACAATGCCAAATTTATTGCCTTTTTTACTGATTTTCTCCGTGATGCTTTCGACTTTTCCGATAAAAAGAGCCTTACTACCATCTTCTATCTGGTCTTTTTCACTCGAAAGCGTATAAGCAATATCTCCGATTTCAGCCCTAAACGCATCGAGTGGATGACCTGAGATGTAAAAGCCTATCGTCTCTTTTTCAAGTTCTAACATGCGTTTGGCATCGTATTCGCTGACATTGTTGATATTAATTTGCACAGAAGTCATCTCCACAGTGTCGCCAAACAAAGAGTTTTCTGCCATTTTTTTAGCACGGCTACACTCAGCCCCTGCATCAATGATGGATTCAACACCCTCAAAAAGTGCGCGTCTTGTAAAGCCAAAATCATCAAAACTTCCTGATTTGATGAGCGACTCGATAACCTTTTTATTCACTTTTGAACTATCAATGCGTGAGATAAAATCACTCATATCAAGAAAAGGTTTCTCCGCCCTAGCCTCAAGGATTTTGCTAATGGCAGCATTGCCCACACCCTTAATAGCCCCCAAACCAAATAAAATCGCACCTTCACCATCTTCGTCGGCAAAAGCACTAAACTCGACCAAACTTTTTTGGATACTTGGAGGTAAAAGTTTGATGCCAAGGCGTTTAACCTCATCGATGTATTTGACGACTTTATCGGTGTTGTCTTGCTCACTTGTTAAAAGAGCTGCCATAAATTCTTGTGGATAGTAAGCCTTGAGATACGCCGTTTGAAAGGTAATCATCGCATATGCCGCAGAGTGTGACTTATTAAAACCATATCCCGCAAACTTCTCAATCAAATCAAAAAGCGTTGAAGCATTTTGGTAGTTGTAGCCCAGTCCGACAGCTCGCTCGCTAAACTCTTTATTGTATTTTGCCATCTCATCGGCTTTTTTCTTACCCATCGCACGACGAATAAGGTCAGATTCGCCAAGGCTAAAACCGCCAATGGTTTGAACGATTTGCATAACTTGTTCTTGATAGACGATAACGCCATAAGTAGGCTCCAAGATAGGTCGAAGAGGCTCAGTAAATTCATCAAAAAAGTAACTAATCTCTTTTTTACCATGCTTTCTATCGATAAAATCATCTAACATACCTGATTCCATCGGGCCTGGGCGATAGAGTGCAAGGACGGCGACCAAATCTTCAAAGGTGCTAGGTTTCAATCGCTCATTTAAAGATTGCATACCGCTAGATTCTATCTGGAACAATCCCACGGTATCGCCACTTTGAATGAGGTCATAGACTTTTGGGTCATTTTCATCGAGGGTAATAAAATTAATTTCTTTGTCATAACGACGCTTAATGAGTTTAAGCGCATTGTCGAGCACAGTGAGTGTTTTAAGCCCCAAAAAGTCGAACTTGATTAAGTCCACATCTTCAAGGTAATTGAGCGAATACTGCGTGACCAAATGGTCTTCACCTGAGGGTTGGTAAAGGGGCGTTTTATGCCACAACTCTTCATCGCTGATAACAACACCTGCGGCGTGCATACCAGAGTTTCGGTTCAATCCTTCAAGTGCTAAAGCAAATTTCCAAACCCTTTGAATCCTAGGGTCTTTTTCGATAAGTTCTCTCAGTTTCGGCTCTTTTTGAAAAGCCCCTGGTTTATAGCCCTCTTCGCCTTCAACCCCTTTTCCATTAAGCGTAATGCCTAGTTCATCAGGGATAAGTTTTGCCATAGCATCAGCTTCGGCGTAAGGAAGTCCTAGAACTCTTGCGACATCTCGGATGACTCCTTTGGCTAAAAGCTTACCAAAAGTGATGACTTGTGCCACATTGTAGCGACCATATTTTTCAACCACATAATCAATAATCTCGCCTCGTCTACTTTGGCAAAAGTCGATATCAATATCGGGCATACTAACGCGTTCAGGGTTGAGAAATCTCTCAAAAAGTAAATTGTAAGGCATAGGGTCAATGTCGGTGATATTGAGTGAA
>JAQWCT010000033.1 GCA_028705785.1 Sulfurospirillaceae bacterium
AGTTGTGCTGTGGAGATAGAATTGGTGGCAGCACTTTGTGAGTAGTTTTCACTTAAATTAGTCAAAATGGTGATGATTCCATAGATTTTTGCAAAGAGAGATTGAATGAAAGAGTTATTTGAGCTTACATGTAAGAAGTTTTGCTTATAAGTTTCTCGCTCATTTTTGACTCGTGCATCTAGCTTGGACATCGCGTCAAACGCCTCAGATATAGGCGAGAGAATGAGTTTATAAATACTCATAAGAGCGAGTACAAAAACCAGTAAAGCCAAAGGTAGAAGGATGAGTGGTTGCGGGAAAAAGAGTGCCATGACGATTAAACCTATAAAAAATACAGAAAAAACAGCGCCAATTTTAAGAAAATAACTTTTAAGCATGAGTGTAAACCTTTACATGTAGAGTGTGTTATTAGAGTATCAAATTTCGCATGACAAGGGTATGAAAAAAAATCAAATCAAAAGAAAATAATATAAAAGTGATTAGATTTTACACTAATCAAAATTGTAAATAGTGCATAAGGTCAGTTAAGATAGAATTTCATTAATAAAATAAAGAGGAGTGTATCTTGTCAAATATCTCAAAATACAAAATAAATAATTTAAAATCCATCAAAAAATGTCTTTTCCCTGCTGCAGGCTATGGTACACGATTTTTACCGGCTACTAAAGCGATGCCTAAAGAGATGTTACCTGTTTTAACCAAGCCCCTTATCCAGTATGGTGTTGAAGAAGCGGTGAGTGCTGGTATCGATACGATGGCGATTGTCACAGGTCGAGGTAAAAGAGCAATTGAAGATCATTTTGATGTGAGTTATGAGCTTGAACATCAGATCAAAGGGACTTCTAAAGAGAGTTATTTGAATGAAATTAGAGATTTGATTGATAATTGTACTTTTAGTTATACGAGACAAGTAGAGATGAAAGGTTTAGGACATGCCATCTTAACAGGTAAAACATTAATTGGGGATGAGCCATTTGCGGTTATTTTAGCAGATGACTTGTGTGACAATCATGAAGATGACCCTGTTTTGAAGCAAATGGTTGAAGTGTATGAAAAATACCGCTGTTGTGTGGTCGCCATTGAAGAAGTGCCAAGAGAAGAGACAAACAAATACGGTGTTATTGATGGAAAAATCGTTGATGGCAATGATTCTGTGCTGAGAGTCTCAAACATGGTTGAAAAGCCAGATCCAAAAGACGCTCCAACGAACTTGGCGATTATTGGAAGATACATTTTAACGCCTGATATTTTTGATGTCATTGAAAATACCAAACCTGGAAAAGGTGGCGAAATTCAAATCACCGATGCACTGTTAGAACTAGCAAAACAAGGTAAAGTTATCGCGTATAAATTTAGAGGAAAACGCTTTGACTGTGGCTCTATCGAGGGCTTCGTCGAGGCTACAAACTATTTTCATGATAAGAGCAAATAAGGGCGTATAATCACTTTATTAGGTCTATTAAAGTATAATCTTTTCAAAAAATACAAGGCGGAATAGTTTTATGTCTAATGCAGAAACACGATATATTTTTATCACTGGGGGCGTTTTAAGTTCACTGGGCAAAGGCATCGCAGCAGCTAGTATCTCAACACTTTTGAAGAATGTTGGCTTCAAAGTGAGTATCCTCAAAGCTGATCCTTACATCAATGTTGATCCTGGCACCATGAGTCCACTGGAGCATGGAGAAGTTTTTGTGACCGATGATGGCGCTGAAACGGATTTAGATTTGGGACATTATGAGCGATTTTTAGATGAGAATTTGACCCAAGCTAACAACTTTACGACAGGAAAAGTATACTCTTCTGTTATTGAGCGCGAAAGAAGAGGCGATTATCTTGGTAAAACGATTCAAGTTATTCCTCATATTGTTGATGAGATTGCTAATCGTATCAAAGAAGCAGGTCGCGGTCAAGATATCTTAATTGTGGAGATTGGTGGAACCGTGGGTGACATCGAGGGACTTCCCTTTTTAGAGGCTATTCGTTCACTCAAGAGTGAGCTTGGCAAACGCCGTGCAATGAACATTCATCTTACTTTGGTACCCTATATCAAAGCAGCAGGTGAGCTTAAAACTAAACCAACCCAACACTCAGTTCAAGAGCTAAGACGCATCGGTATCACACCGGATATGTTGGTATGTCGGTCTGAACTCTCGTTGCCGAAAGAGCTTAAAAATAAACTAGCCTTTTCATGTGGCGTGGAGCGAAACTCTGTTATAGAGTGTTTAGATGCTTCTACAATTTATCAAGTGCCTCTTAACTTTCTAAAAGAAAACATTTTAGTGCCCATCTCTGAGGCCCTTAATTTAGGGGATTTAACACCACATATGGATCAGTGGGATACGCTGGTTAAACGCGTTATTGCGCCACGAGATGAACTCTTAATTGCTTTTGTGGGTAAATACCTTGACCTCAAAGAATCGTACAAATCGCTCACAGAATCTTTAATTCACGCAGGGGCACATCTTAACGCTAAAGTTAATCTCAAATGGGTTGATTCTGAACTCATTGAAGAAAAAGGAACGGATATCTTATCTGATGTAGATGGTGTCTTGGTTGCTGGTGGTTTTGGCGAGCGAGGCGTGGTGGGTAAAATGGCCGCTATTCGTTATGCGAGAGAAAACAAAATCCCTTACCTTGGAATCTGTCTTGGAATGCAACTGGCGATGATAGAATTTGCACGCAATGTTTTAAAGATTGAAGATGCGAACTCGGTAGAATTTAATCCAACATGTAAGAATCCTATTATTTATCTAATTGACTCTTTTATTGATGCAAGTGGTCAAAAACAGCTTCGTACTTTCCAAAGCCCATTGGGTGGAACGATGCGTTTGGGTGCATATGAGTGTGAAACCAAACCTCATTCACTCCTAAGAGAAGTTTATGATGGTGCAAAAGTAGTTCGTGAACGACACCGACACCGATACGAAGCCAATCCTGCGTATCGTGAAGCCTTTGAGAAAGCGGGCTTAATCGTCAGTGGAGAGAGCGATGGACTTATCGAAGCAGTCGAACTTAAAGGTCATCCATGGTTTTTAGGGGTTCAGTTTCATCCAGAGTTTACCTCTCGTTTAACCAACCCAAATAAAGTTATCCTCGCTTTTGCAAAAGCAGCGTTTGCAAAACGACAAAATGGTTGAATTACTCACTAAAGAGGATATTAAACGGATACTTTCACTTCGGTTTGAAAACGATTATTGCACTAAACTCGGAGAGATCCCCAAGCCATCCTCTTTAAAAGATATTGGCAAAGCATCGAAAAGAATTGTGGATGCTATAAAGCAAAAAGAGCGCATCGCTATAGTAGGTGACTATGATGTGGATGGCGTTATCTCTTCGGTGATTTTAAGCCAGTTTTTTGATGATTTGGGCGTGGATTATTCACTGATTATTCCTAATCGTTTCACCGATGGCTATGGGCTTAATCCTGAAATTGTCTCCAAACTGGATGTCCATGTGATTATTACCGTAGATAATGGCATTTCTGCGGTGGAAGCGGCACAGATTTGTAAAGCACAAGGTATTGATCTTATCATCACAGACCATCACACAGTGCCCTCTATCATCCCAGAAGCTTATGCCATTGTCAATCCTAAGCAAGAAGATTGTGATTTTCCTAATTGTGAGATTTGCGGTGCTCAGGTAGCTTGGTATTTGGTGGCTTCCCTCAAAGAAGAATTAGGCGTCGAATACGACCTCTCTTCCTTTTTAGACTTGCTAAGCATTGCGATCATGGCAGATATGATGGAACTTGTTGGCATGAATCGCGTGATGGTGAAAAAAGGCATTGTAGAACTTAATCGCTCAAAGCGAGCTGCTTTTGAAGCCATTAAATGTTATTTTGGTAAAGCAACACTTGAGGGAGATGATATCTCTTTTTTAATTGCTCCGCTCATCAATAGCTCAGGACGCATGGAAGATGCGCTCTTTTCCTATGAGTTTTTAAAATCCAAAAATGTCGATGACGCACTGAAAAAACTTGACTATATTGTATCGCTCAATGAAGCTCGTAAAGAAGAAGAACGGGTTTTATTTGAATCCACTCTTCCGTATGTCCAAGAGGATGAAAATATCATCGTTGCATGGGGCGAGGATTGGCATGAGGGTATCGTAGGGATTGTGGCTTCACGGCTTTCTAAACGCTTTAAAAAGCCAGCTATTGTTTTTTCTATCAAAGATGGCAAAGCCAAAGGCAGTGCTAGGGGCATTGGAGATGTAGATATTTTAGCGCTTATTCGCGAGCAAGAAGAGATGCTTTTAGGTTTTGGAGGCCACAAAGGTGCGGCTGGTGTGTCGATAGATATTCAAAATCTTGAAGTTTTTAGAACCAATATCATCGAAGCCTCACGCAAGATTACTGCGGACCAACTTGAGGCAGATGGTGATATTTTAGGTGAGATAGCTGCTGATCAGATAGATTTTGAATTACTAGAAATTCTTGAAAATCAAGAACCTTATGGCCAAAAAAATCCAAAGCCAAGTTTCTTGCTGAGAAATATTTTGGTGAAGGTCGATAGATTAATCGGTAAAGATGGACAGCATTTAAAGCTTATTTTACAAGAGGGAAGCAACGCTTTAGAAGCTCTTTTCTTCAACTACGATATCAAAGCAAAGCAAGGCGATAGAATTGATATTTTATTTACGATTTCACGCAATGATTATCGAGGTTTGGTCACGCCACAACTGCTCATTAAACAAATTGTGAAGAAAGTTTAATACTCTCTCCCGTCTTTAACGGGAACAAAAAGACAGTCATCTAGCTCTTCTTTGAGAATGCCTTCTTCTTTTTTGATAAATCGGGTGATGATTTGTTTATCACCTTTTTCAATAGGTGCCACCAAAATACCTCCCACTTTTAGCTGGTCAAAGATTTTTTGAGGTACTTGTGGAATGGAGGCTGAAAATAAGATACGGTCATAAGGCGCAAACTCTCTCCACCCATTTTGACCATCATCAAATCTCGTATGAATCGTGCTGATTTTTAAAGCATTAAAGCGCTCTTTCGCCTCTTTTAAAAGCCGCTCAATGCGCTCTATTGTAAAGACACGACGGATAAGCTTACTTAAGATAAGTGCTTGATAACCACTCCCACACCCAATCTCTAAAACACTATCTGCACCTTTACATGTAAGCGCCTCAGTCATCTTTGCGACTGTTAAAGGAGAGCTTATCCACTGGTTGCCAGCCAAAGGGAGGGCATCTAGTTTATAAGCATGTGAACTCATGCCTTGAGGCACAAAAAGTTCTCTCTCACTTTGGCAAAAGGCGTGGTGAACTTCGGGGCTAATGTGGCATATTTTTGCGATTTCATCAGCCATTTTTTGGTGTTTTTGCAGACGAATTTTAGTATGAAAGTGTGCATCTTGAAGCATTTTAGCAAAGTCCTATATCGATGTATCGTCGCATTTTTTTAATTTCTTGGGCATCAAATACTTGGGAGATAAGGCCACTGGTATCTTCTCTTTTTTCATTGCCAAATGGCGAAATAATGCCACTTCCTCCCGCCATATCTTCACCACAACTGTTCGCACAGATGACATACGCTTGATTGGCAATAGCTAATGCTTTGGTAAGTGTCTCAAAATGCTCTTTACGAAGTCTTCCCCAAAAAGCAGGAATCAAGATAACATCAGCTCCCCTAATTTGCTGCCAAAGCTCAGAAAAACGCATTTCAAAGCAGATAAGGGTGGCTATCTTGATGCCATGAACTTCAATAATAGCAATATCTTCGATGTTTCCATCATTAAAGTATTGATTTTCATCCCCTAAGGTAAAAAGTTTTGCCTTAGCTCTGGTTTGGATAATTTCTCCGTGACTAAACAGCTTAAAATTGTTAAAAAAACCATTTTCATTTTTTTCGACAAGGGTTAGACCAATCGTTTTATCGTGTGAGAGTGCTTTAAGTGTGGGGATAACTCGTTGTGAAAAAAGTGCAGATTCTTCCATGTTAGCATAGCTATAGCCACTAAGGCACAGTTCGGGTGCTAAGACGATGGCATTTTTAGGTGCTTGGAGAATGTATTGGCTGAGAGTTTCAAAATTTTCCTCAAAAGATTGAAACTCATAAGCGAATGAAATCGCACATAGCGCTTTATTAGAAGTCATCAAATGTGAGACTTCCTTTGCTATAATTAGAAACATTGCCCTCGAAGAAGTTTGTTTTTTGGTCATTAAACTTTGAAAAGTCATCTACCCATTTAATCGGATGTTTCGCGTTATAGCGTTTTTCAAAGCCCACAGCAGTCAATCTTTCATCGATAAGATAGTGAATGTACTCTTCGATAATATCATCGGTGAAGCCCATAATTTGGTTTTGTGTGATGTATCTGCCCCACTCTATTTCAAGGTTTCCAGCTTTTTCAAACATCTCATAGACTTTTTCTTTTAGAGAATCTGTGAAGATATCAGGGCGTTCTTTTCTTACAGAGTTAATCATATTTTGGAAAATCAAAAGATGGGTAATCTCATCTCTTTGAATAAAACGGATCATCTGCGCACTTCCTAGCATCCTTCCAGCGCGTGCAAGAGCGTAAATAGCAGTAAAGCCAGAGTAGAAGTAGATGCCTTCTAAAATTTGATTGGCAAACATCGCGAGGACGAGTTTTTCATCGGTGACATTGCCTGCAAGTTCTTCGTATACACTGGAAATATAGTCATTTTTGCGTCTTAAAACCTCATCGTGTTTTTCCATCTCGTAAATCAAATCAGTATTGTCACAAATGGCTTCAACCATAACGGCGTAAGATTTTGAGTGGTTGGCTTCTTCGTAGGCTTGTCTAGATAAACATGCGTTGATTTCAGGAGCGGTGATGTAAGGGTTAATATTGTCAGCAAGGTTATTGGTTTGGAAGCTGTCCATACTAATAAGCTGTGACCAGACAAGGTCATACATGCGTTTTTCCGCATCAGTGAGGTTTCTGTTGTAATCAATGATGTCTTTGGTTGTATCGACTTCTTTAGGAAACCAAGTATTAGCCTCCATCATATCCCAAAGTTTTAGCGCCCAAGTGTATTTTGCTTTGGTAAAATTTAAAATGCCATGAGGATTACCGCCAAAAACTCTGCGATCACTCACGCTTTCATCTGAGTTTGGATTGTATATTTTCTTTCTTTCCATGTGTCATTCCTGTGCAATTTTAAGTGGTTTATTTTAGCGAAAATTTCTTAATTCTATGGGCACAAGTGAGGTGAGTAAGCTCAAATCAAGCTGATTTTGTTGCTTTTTTGTATTTCCCAAAGTTTCTTCTACATGTAAATAGTTTTGGAGATAATAGGTATTTTTATAAATCCCTTACATGTAAATCTGTAATGATAGCATTCAGGTCTTGGATGCTTAGAAAATTGCTGTGTTGGGTGGTTTGTCAAGCGAAGAGTAGAAATTGTCAGTTTTATAGTAATTCAAGAGTCACGCAAAATAGGTTCAATTCTAATACTAAAAGCTACCATTTTTTCAATGTAAGTACTTTTTAATATACTCCGCAACACGAAATGCATTTGCATAAATCGTCCATGTGTAAGGTACACTACCTCCTGTGGGCATAAAACTCCCATCGGTTACAAAAAGGTTGGGAATATCGTGACTTTGGCAATAGCGATTAAGCACATGTTTTTTAGGATTGTTACCAAAACGGCAACCTCCTGCTTGGAGATTTTGAGACGGTAAAGGAGAGATTGCATACGATATATTCTTCGCTCCCATGTGTTTGAGTAATTGAATCGCTTTTGTTGCTAAAAATTCTCCAACCCTTACATCTTCAGGATGAGCCCCTATGCGAATGTTTGCAACAGGAATGCTGTATTTATCTTTGTGTTTCTCATCAACGGATACAAAACAGTTATCATTAGGCATCCAATCATTAAATATTTCAAAATTAAGCACTCTAGTTGTTGTAAATGTTTGAAAGATTTTATCTTGAAGCTTTTGCCCAAAGATGAGTTTGTCATCTTCCCATTTCAAAGTGTTGGCACGTCGAATCGGGTTGGCATGTTCAAATAAAAAGTCAATCAAACCACCTTTAAATTCGGGTGTGAAATACCAATCTTTTAAGGCACGATTTACAAAAAGCCCCGGTTGCAAAAGAACTTCTTGACTAAAGTGGCTCACATCAAACTCTCCAGATCCCATGCCTCCACCTGAAAAGAGAAGATTTTTTCCAACAGCTCCCGAAGAATTGGCTAAGCCGTTCGGAAATGCCGCATTTTTAGAATTTAACAATAAACGCGAACTCTCGACTGCTTGCGCTGCAAGGATAAAGAGTTTCGCTTTTATTTGTTTTTGAGTACCTTCTTTTGTAAGATAGAGTGCTCTTTTAACCTTTTGCGTACCATCGGTTTCCAATTTCACAACGAAAGCATTTGCTATGATATGTAAGTTGCCGGTTGCTAAAGCAGGCTGAATTAAAGCAGCTCTTGAGCTTCCTTTTGCTCCGCTTGAACATGCGTAAGAACCACAATAATGAGAATAGTAACATGGGTTTCGGTTCCCTTTAGGTTCTGAAAGTATGGCTCTTGGTGTCATGAAAGAGGTGAAGTTTAAATCTTTACATGCCGTATCAAATTTTTCAACAATAGGATGTTCTGCCAAAGGAGGATACGGGTATGCGTTAGTGCTTCTTGGTTCTTGATGCGTATGTTCGGTAATGTGTCCTGAAACACCAACAATTTTTTCAACTAAATCATAGTAAGGTTCGAGTTCTTCATAGCGTATAGGCCAATCTTCAATATTGGCTCCCTCATACGCGCCATAAACGGATTTTAGCTTAAAATCATTTGGTTTAAGGCGATGGAAGAATCCACTCATGAAATTGGACGAGCCTCCCAGAAGACTTCCGTTCCAAAAATTCCAATTATTTTCGTAGGTAGGCGTTTTAACCCACACTCCATCTTCCAACGTTTCGATGGTATGATACTCATCGCTTAGTTTTGGTGTAAAAACAGGGCGTTTCGTATAAGCAATTTCATCCTTGGAAAAATCTTGTTCACTGTAAATATCGCCTTTTTCGAGAATAATCACTTTTTTTCCAGCATGTGAAAGCTCATAAGCAAGAGGTCCAGCTCCCGCACCGCTACCGATAATGCAAACATCGTAATTCATATTTTTCTTCCATACTTTTTCATAGGGCGAGGATTTCCAGTGGTATGTAATGTTGAAGTCCATCCTAATTCATGGGTATTTCCTCCATAAATAGGATCGCTAAACATAGCTTCAATTGTATAATAGATAAGTCTCGAGAGCCATTTTTCTAAGTAATCATCTTCAGTTGCACTTTCCAAGATTTTATTTTTAGACTCTGTGTTTTTATGTGAAAAATCTGGAAACTTTTGATGAAAAACAGAAGCACCTTTGATAAGTAACTCTAAATCATTTGCATCAAAATACTCAGATGAACTGTTCGATACCAAATAAAAAAGCGCATTGATACCCTGTGCAGATGGCATGTGTTTGGTTTTGGGCAATAAAATATCTTGCACACTCGCTATGATTTCCCATGCGTCTTTAGGAATTTCTTTAGCTTGCGTATCCATGCTTAACAATAAAGGTGATGTAGCACTGAGTGCTATAAAGGTTCGTCTCTTCATACTGAATATTTTAACACACTCTTGTAAAACGTTTGTGTAATGAAACTACATAATCACTACACATAAAATCATTATACTGTCATTATCCAAAACCCAACAAAGGAGATTTACATGCAAGTATTTTCTAAAGTGAAACCTCTTGTAGCATTATGTGTTGCTGCAATGTTTGTAAGCGGTGCAATGGCGGCTGATGGCAAATGTGGAGGAGAAATGAACTCTACTAAAGATGCAAAAGAGATGAAAAAGCCTGCAGATGCAAAATGTGGTGGCGATAAAATGCCTAAAGATATGAAAAAACCTGCTGATGCAAAGTGCGGGGCAGAAAAGAAATAATCAAAAGTTAAAGTGATACCATAGCCTCCATAAAGGCTATGGTATAATGGATAAAAAAGGGAACAGTGTCGATGAAGATTTTATTGTTAGAGGACGATCCTATCTTATCTGACATTCTACTGTGCCATCTCAACAGACATATGCATCAAACCTTGCATTTCAGCGATGGACAATTAGCTTCTGATGCATTAAATGATCAAAAATTTGATCTTTTAATCCTCGATATCAATGTTCCTAAACTCAGTGGAATCGATCTTCTTAAAGAAATTCGCACCTATCAAAACAATACCCCTGCCATTATCATAACCGCATTTCAAGATACGGCTCATTTAAAAAAAGGCTTTGAAAATGGCTGTGATGATTACATTAAAAAACCTTTTGATCTTGAAGAACTTGATTTAAGGATTAAAAATATTCAAAAACGCTTTCACCTTGTCAATGAAGAAGCCATAAAATTAGACGATAATATTTCGTTAATTGTTTCTAAAAATCGCTTATTTGCCAATGGAATATCTTACACACTTACGCGGAAAGAGTGTAAAATTTTACTTTATCTGTGTAATCAAAAAGGGAAAGTCATCTCTTCAGAAGAGCTTATCCAAAATTTATGGGAATATCATGAAATGCCCAGTGAAGCAACCATTAGAGTCTATATTAAGAATTTACGCAATATTTTAGGAAAAGATAAAATTCAAACCGTTAGAGGGAATGGATACATTTTTGAATAGAGAAGAACTGAAATCATTATGGGGATTTTTAGCCATTTATATCTCTTCCGCGCTTATTCTTATGATTATTATTGCTATCTTATATCACAGTAACGAAACAAATAAAATTCATGAAAAACGCTTAATGGAAATAAAAACTGTCATCATGAGTTACGAAAAAGAGCTCATGCGAGCAGAAATGGATAAGGTACCTTACACCTTTCATCCGCCAAAAGAGTTTTTTAACGTCGCATTGTTAAATAAGGAAAATCAACCTCTTTTTTCAAACGCCAACATACCTACTTTTGATTTGAATACAACGCGTTATACTGTTCGTGAGCTATCAAGCCCCATCAATGATGTCGCTTATATTGTTGTTGATGAGGAAAAGAGTGAACAAGAGATATTCAAATTAAATTTAATTATTGTCTTAAGCATTTTAATTTCTGCTATTTTTGTTGGCATTGAAGGCTATTTTTTGAGCCGATTTTTACTCAGACCCGTTCATTCACGCATTGACAAACTCAATAAATTTATTAAAGATAGTTCACATGAACTAAATACTCCAATCGCAGCTTTGATGATGAGTGTTTCAAATCTCAAGCAAAGCTCATTTGACGATAAACGCGTCATCAATCATATTTCTATTAGTACAAAACTCATTTCACAAATTTACAACAGCTTAAGTTATATCGCATTTAATGATATTGATGAAGTATTTGAAGAGTCGTTTGACCTTGCTCTTTTAATCCAAGAAAGCGTTAGCTATTTCAACGAAATCGCTGCGACGAAAGAAAATACAATTACCGCGCAACTCCAAACAACATTTATCCATATGGATAAATCTCGTATTCAAAAAGTGATTCATAACCTTTTATCAAATGCTATTAAATACAGTTTCCCTAAAACAACCATCTCCGTGAAACTTTCCGAATATCTTTTAACGGTTACCAACAAAGGTATCGGCATTAGCGAAGAAAACAAAAAAACCATTTTCAAACGCTTTGAACGAAGGAGCACTACCGTTGGAGGCTTTGGAATAGGACTCGATATTGTAAATTCTGTGTGTGAAATGTATCACATCAACGTTTGGATTGAATCTATTCCAAACAAGGAAACAACCTTTTATTTGCAGTTTCCTCATGTATAAATATTAAAAAATACTCTTAAAGGAGTCGCCATGAAACCCTTACATGTAAACGATGTTACCCCTGAAGCCCTTTTTGAAGCCAGACGCCATTTTTTAAAACTAGGAGCGGGAGCGTTGGTGAGTAGCTCAGCACTTTCACAGCTTATGGTTTCATTGCCCAAAGATTTAAGCCTCACTTACACCCCCGATACCAATCCTCTAAAGCTCACGCTTAACACCGAAGAACAAGCCACTAACTACGTCAATTTTTACGAGTTTTCCACCGATAAAACAGCTCCTGTAAAACTCTCCCAAAAGATGAAAACCAGCCCATGGAATGTCGGCTTTTTTGGAGAACTTAAAACTGAGCAGATGCTAGAAGTGGATGACCTCATCGCCAAATTTGGTTTGGAAGAGCGCATTTATCGTTTTCGTTGTGTTGAGGGCTGGTCGATGGTGGTTCCGTGGATTGGGTTTCCGCTTTACAAATTGCTTGATTACTTAGAGCCAAACAGCAAAGCCAAATACGTCAAGTTCACCACACGCCACGAACCTGCTATGTTTCCCGACCAAGCTAAAGGCATCTTTGCTTCCATCAAACACCCTTATGTTGAGGGCTTGCGTATGGATGAGGCACGCCATCCGCTCACTTTTATCGCTGTTGGCATGTACGGCAAACGCCTACTCCCGCAAAATGGCGCTCCGATTCGTTTGGTAGTTCCTTGGAAATACGGCTTTAAATCCATCAAGTCTATCGACCTTATCGAATGTGTAGAAAAAGAACCTCTAAACACATGGCAAGAACAAAATCCAAAAGAGTACGGCTTTTATGCCAATGTCAATCCCAAAGTAGACCACCCTAGATGGACACAAGCCAAAGAGCGAGTGCTAGGAAAACTTTCCAAACAAGATACCTTGATGTTCAACGGCTACGAAAAAGAGGTCGGACACCTTTATGCAGGCATGGATTTGAGGAAACTCTTTTGAAAAGCCTCCTCACCCTTTTTGCCCTACTTACATTGGATTTTTTAAGCTTTGCCTATGCCTTTTTACATGTCAGTATTTTCCTTGTGTCAATAGATTAATAGTTCAGCAAAAAAACGAAGATTTAATAAATATTCAAGATATTACATAAGAAAATAAAGCTATTAATTTTCAAGAAAAATATGAAAATTTAATGAAAAAATTGTTAGATATAGTGTATTTCTTAATTTCTAAATTGTATAGGTATTATTTTGAGTAGTTGATTTTCATCAAAGATATTTAGGGGTTCTTTTGTATTTCCGAGGGTTTCATTTACATGTAAATAGCGTTGAATATAATAGATCCCACTATAACCTTTTTGATGCAGGTCTTGGATGATTGTATTAATATCATTAGGTGTCAGTAAATCACTGTGTAATGTTGTGCGTACTTCAAATGGGATATTGCTTCTTTGAAGCAAAGCCAAGCTCTCTTCTAGATGCTCAAAATGACGATAATGCGTCAGTGTTATAAAAGAAGATTTGGGTGCTTTATAATCGAGTGCAACATAATCAATAAGATCTTGTGATATGAGAGCCTGTAAACGATTTGGATTTGAGCCATTGGTATCTATTTTAATTTTATACCCAAGTGCTTTTATACTACGACAGAAATCTTCAAGATGTAGATAAAGTGTACACTCTCCACCGCTCAAAACAACGCTATCGAGTCTACCAATTCTACTTTGAAGAAATGCCAAAGCTTCATCAATGCTGAGTATTCCGTTGCCTTGTACGATATGGGGATTGTAGCAGTAGGGGCAAGCCATATTACATTTGGCAAACCAAAAGATACACGCTAGATGATTGGGATAATCTAGCGTGGTAAATTTAGTAATACTGTGGATTGGCTTATTTATGGCAGCAGTTCTCGACAAATTGGACTCTCTCTTTGTGTTCACCTGTTTTGCCTACATTAAAGCTCTCCACGGGTCTGTGGTAGCCCATAACGCGGGTATAAACGATACATTTTGTTCTTTTGGCTCTTAATTTTTCTAAAAGGTCTTCTTTACTCATTTGCTTTTCCTTTATTATAGTTCTCAATCAATTCTTCATCACATTTTGGACAAAATTCATGCTCACCACTGATATAGCCATGTTTCTCACAAACCGAGAAGACAGGGGTGATAGTGAGATAAGGCATACGATAGTTGGTAATGACATTTTTAACCAGTTTTTTACACGCTTCACTAGAACTAATTCTCTCTTGCATATAAAGATGCAGTACCGTACCACCCGAATAAGAACACTGTAAATCATCTTGTAAATCAAGCGCTTCAAAAGGGTCATTTGTATAATTTGCTGGAAGCTGAGAAGAGTTCGTATAGTAAACATTTTTACCAAAACCTGCTTGGATGATCTCAGGGTATCGTTTTTTGTCTTCTTTGGCAAATCTATAAGTTGTTCCCTCCGCAGGGGTAGCTTCAAGGTTGTATAAATTACCCGTTGCTTCTTGATACGCCACCATCTTTTGTCGCACAAATTCTAATATTTCATGAGCAAATTCCATTCCATAATCATCGGCGATGGTATGTTTGTCTTCGGTAAAATTGCGTATCATTTCATTGATGCCATTGACGCCAATCGTTGAAAAATGGCTGTTAAATCCTGGTAAATATCTTGCCGTATAAGGGTAAAGTCCACGGTTATACATATCTTGTACAAAAACGCGTTTTTTCTCCAAAGTTGACTTAGCAAGTTCCATTAAATTTTCAAATTCTTCTATTAATTTAGCTATATTTCCCTTGTAAAGATAACCAAGTCGTGCCATATTGATCGTTACAACACAGATACTTCCTGTCATCTCAGCACTTCCAAAAAGTCCTCCACCACGCTTTAAAAGCTCTCTTAGGTC
>JAQWCT010000240.1 GCA_028705785.1 Sulfurospirillaceae bacterium
CTATAGCATACGCATCTGTATTGGCGCCATAACTACTGGATAAAATAATCGTTCCTGTATAAGCAAGGTCAGCACCCCAACCAATTCCAGGTGTAACAGCCGCATCTTTACTCACCGTGCTATACGCAACATATCCACTCAAAGCCCCTACACCGACGCTTGCTTTGACCCCAAACAAATCTGAACTCTTTGTTCCTGTAATATCTTTGTCATTGAAATAGTATTGTGCCGCTAGTCCATAAATGAAACTGCTTGCTTTCCCCTCATATGCCGCCTCCGCATAACCCATTTGACCTTTGGTTTCTATATCTTCCGCGTAAGCAGCAGTAAGCGTAAGACCAGCAATCGATTTGTTGACAGCTACGATAGTGTAAGCACCATCAACCAACAAAGGAGATACACCATAAGGGTTGCTATACTGTGTAAATTGACCTATATTTCCAGCACCATCGGTTTGTGCTTGAAACTTTTGTACATATGCCGCGGTTAAAGTTGTATTAGGGATATCGGTGTTAACAACACTTGCTCCCTCAAACGCTTCTTTAACAACACGATTACCCAGTGACGCGATAAGCGGAGTATTGAGGAACATACGACCTACTTGTACCGTTGTTTTACCCGCACCATACGCAAGATAAGCCTCTGATAATTGCGCACCAGAACCATACTCATCCCACCCAAATTGTGTTTTGGCACTTTTGCTTGCAAAGGGAGCATGATTGGTTTGACCTGTTACATTCATACTAAAACCGTTCAATGAGCCCGTTTTATAATTGAGCATCAAACCCGTATTAAAAATAGAATCCCCAGAGAGTGCTGGATTCCTATCTCTATCCCAATAAAAAGCTTTCAACTCTCCACTGATTTTGCCCTCTTTAAATGCATCAGCGAGTGTATCAGCAGCAAATGAACTTGTGCTCAATCCCACAACTGCGATAGCTGCCAAGCTAAGTTTAGCTAGTTTCATATTTTCTCCTTTTTTGGTACCTCTACCTCATTTTCATAGGTAAAAGCACGATAGTTGGTTTGTGTTCATATAACGATAATTGGTCTATAGACCACTATAATATTGACGCACAAACAAATCAATATTCAAACCATAAGCCCGATTAAAACGATTGCAAATAAGATAATAAACGAAAAAAAGAGCAAAAAAATCTATTAATATAGTGCTTTTAATGTGTCCGAAATGATTCGAGCATGAGATGCAGAGCATCACTTTTATTTACCTGTTCTTGAGAAATATTTTGGAAACTCATCGTGTCAGTTTTAATTGCTTCAGCCACAACGACCATTTCTTGTGTTACCTTTGCAAGGTCATTAATTTTATAAGTTGTCTCATTACTTTTGTGCATTGTTTGCACAGAATTTTCGAAAGCCAGTGAAAGTTTTATATCTGATTTTTTGGCTTCATCAATCAAGGCTTGTGAACTTTTAGAAATTTCCGTAGCATTTTGGGAGCTTTTTTTAATTTCAATACCAATTTCTAAAATTCCCTCTGTGATAAAATGAACGACTACGCCTATGTCTTCGAGGCTTTTTTGCGTTTTTTCCGCTAATTTACGCACTTCATCTGCTACAACAGCAAATCCTCTACCATGCTCACCTGCTCTTGCTGCTTCTATGGCAGCATTCAATGACAAAAGGTTTGTTTGAGATGCAATATCTGCAATGATTTCCAAAACCCCTTTGATTTGATCGGCATGTGATGTAAGCTTCTCTGTCTTGAGTGCCAACTCTTTTTGATGATTGCTGTCATTTTGTATATTTAAAACTGATACCTCTAATTCAGTAAAAAGCCCATGTAGGACTTCTCTGGCTTCTTTGAGGTTTTCTGAACTTGTTTTAGAGAGAAGATAGGCTTGATTGGTATCTTCTTTGATGGCAACAATGGTGGTGTGGACATTATTAATTGTCTCGATTTGCATTGAAATTTTCGAAACAAGCACTGTTGATAATGTTGATAGTTCATTAGCTGACTTGAAATTGAGAGAAGCACTCTGTTTCACTTTTTGGAGCGTAGTTTGAATTTTAATTAAAAATTCATTGATTAGGGCTGATACAACACCTAATTCATCTTGTCTTGTCACGACAATTCTCTTTGTCAAATCACTATCGCCTTTGGCAACATCATAAACCATAGCGCGTAGCTTTTCGATAACCCTAAAAATTTCTCTTTCAAAAAAGAGGCTAAAGCCAAATAAAACCAATACTAAAATAAATCCCATAAAATAAATAATATGCATTTTGGCATTCGAAACATTTTCATGTGATTCATGGGTAGAGATAACCAATTCACTCACACCCAAAGGCTCACCTAATTGAGCGTTAACATGACAACCTAAACAACTCTTTTCAGCCCTCAGCGGTAAAGCTATCCGAATAAATTCTTCACCATTTTCTTTAAATTCCTCAAATAGTTCTGATTTGTCTTTTAAAAGAGGTGCTAAATAATGTGGTATCTCTTCTTTATTGCTTAATGGAAAAAGTTCAGAGACAGTGTTTCCCCTATAAATTTTAAGCTGATGGACACCTTTGATAGAGGCTGTACTTTTAATAGCTTCATCAATAACAGATACATCACCAGAAATCATGCTACTTTTAATGGTCTCAAAGATGGAAGAGGAGAGCATATTGAGTGAATTTTCAAATTGACTTTTGACCAGTTTCTCATAATCACTTGAAATCAAGAAAAGCAAAAGGCCAAAAGTACTAAAAAGGGTAAAAAAAAGGGTAAAAATTGTTTTTGATTTGATAGTTATAAACATAAAATCTCCTTTGTGTGGGAGAGAGATTACTCTACCTCTCTCCATATTTTTACTTTCCAAAGATAAGCAAGGAGGGTAAATAACGCCATGTAAGCCATAAGTTTATATCCTATATCTTCTCTTTCTGCTTTTTTACGATCACCAATTGATTCCATGTAAGCGATAACTTTGTTTTGTGCTTTTTCGGTCAAGCCCACTCTTGGCATTGCTATTCCCTCAACCATTTTAAGTGGCTGATTGATAAAAGTATGTAAATAATTTTCCTTTTTGGAACGAATCATCATTGACACATCTGGAGCCTCAGCACCAAGATAAGAAATAATCTGAACAGATGATGTTTGAGCCTTAAAGCTATCATATTTCACACTATGGCACCGTCCACATGCATCACGAAAAACATCTTTATCAGATAATGTTTGTGGTGCAATACTCTCAAAATACGCTACGATATCAGCAATCTCTTGCTCACTCATCCAACTATAACTAGGCATAGGATAAGGTTTTGTATCTTTAAATTTGTGTTCAAGCTGTACGGTTTTTGTAGGCTCTTTTAAAAAGCCTGCTAAATAATTTTTATCATAAATTGCTCCTGCACTGCTAAGATCAGGAGGGGTAACACCATAGGCAGAAGCTGCATCATTTCCAAGAAGAGGTGCTTTAAAACCTTGAGAATCTATACCATGACAGGCAATACAATTGATACTCACAAGCTCCATTCCCTT
>JAQWCT010000241.1 GCA_028705785.1 Sulfurospirillaceae bacterium
TGATGTTATGGAAGCACAAGAGCATATCAAGCCCTATGCTTTGGCACTCAGTGTCGTCAAAAGTATCATTAATATTTTTGGACAATTTGACGAACCATCCATTGCTCGTTCACTTGAATTAATAGACCAATACGGATTTGCACGAGAGCCATTTCTTCAAACCGTAGAGCAATTTAAACAGTGAGAGATTTCCTCCAATCCTTAAGTAAAGGAGTGGCGGAGGAAACAATCTCTCCTCTCTTTCTACCACATCTCAAAGAACTGCTCAAAATAAAAGCCGTTGTTAAACACAAAAATATCGTGTCGTTTGATACTGCGTATAAAGCAGGAAAAATTGACATCGCTTTTAGTGGAACAGGTTTTTTAACGCCTTTTGAAACAAGTGATGACAAAGATATTCTTATTGAAGCATCAAGCCTTTATGGTGCAAGTAGAGGCGATCTTGCTGTTGTTAAACTTTCTTCTCATCAAAAAGGTGGTAAGCGCCCTAAAGCTGTGGTCGTTTATATCGCCCAAAGAGCTTTTCTTAAAAGTATTGTTTACACTAAAATGCAAAAGGGTAAAGTTGTTGGCATCAATATCAAAAATGAAGCCATCCATGACCTAAGTGCTAGCCAAAAATCACTCAAACAACTCCCCTTTGGTAGCGTTTTAAAAATAGATAATACCAATGGTTCTATTGAAGAAGTTTTAGGCGTATTGGACGACCCAACAGTTGATGAAAAAATCTCTTTAGCACTTTTTGATAAAAATGAATTTTTCAGCAAGGAAGCCGAGGCTGAAGCTAAAAGTCATGGTGATAGCGTAGATAAAGCCTATTATCCTGAACGAACCGACCTTACGCATTTACCATTTTGCACCATTGACCCTGTTGATGCTAAAGATTTTGATGATGCTATCTATTTTGATGTACAAAACTATATCCTTTATGTTGCTATAGCCGATGTCAGTGAATATGTCTACGATATGGGACCTATCGATAAAGAGGCAAAAGAGCGAGGCTTTTCAATCTATTTTCCACACAAATCTATCCCCATGTTGCCACGCTCTTTAAGTGAAAATATCTGTTCACTCAAACCAAATGTCGACCGCCTTGCCTTTACTTTTAAAATCACGCTCGATAAGCTTACATGTAAGCCTATCCATGAAGAACTCATGCAAAGTGTGATTCACTCCCAAAAGCGCTACACTTATGAAAAAATCGACCTTTTCTTAAATGGTAAAACAGACGATACAGATGCAGCCGATAAAACAATTTTAGAGTATCTCTTGCCACTTTATGCCCTAACCCAAAAACTACGCGCCCAAAGACTCGAAAACTCGTTTGAATTTCGCTCATCTGAAGTAAGAATGCGTGTCGATGAAAATCAAAATCTTCTTTCAACCACTATCGAAGCCGAGACACCCTCTCATGGGCTGATTGAAGATTGTATGCTTCTTGCCAACAAAGCTGCTGCTAAAAGGCTTAGTTTTGGGATATTTAGAACCCATGAAAGTCCTTCATTTGAGCGCATGGAAACCTTACTCAATGATTTGGCCATTATTGGTATTAATGTCAAACTGAGTGTTCATTTGCCCAAAATGATACAAGAAATTCAAGTCAAAGCAGATGCCCTCAACATTAGAGACGAAGTAGATAAACTTATCATCAAAAGTCAGAAAAAAGCAATTTATGAGCCTGAGAACAAAGGACATTTTGGACTGGGGTTTGACTCTTATACGCATTTTACTTCACCTATCAGGCGATATTCTGACCTTACTTTGCACCGATTACTCAAAGCTGAGAGTGCACAAAATGAGAAAAAACTCAAATTCTTACTCACTGACATCACCTCTTTATGCGAAAAAATTAGTCTTTTAGAGCGAGAAAGCGACAAGGTTGCTTGGGATTATATGGACCGTAAATTTGCACGCTGGTGTGCTTTACATGTAGGCGATAATTTCAAAGCTATCGTGACAGAAACACAGCGAAATCCCATCGCAAAAATGGAAGATGAGATCAAAGGGGCAAGGATTTTTCTCCTCGATACCGATGTTGAGCTACTACAAAGAGTAGAGATAAAAATCGTAGAAAGCAACATCGCTACAGGCAAGATTTACGCTAGAGTCACGAGGAAGTTTGATGTATAAAAGAGAGTTTGAAAACCTTCTAAAATCAAAAAAAATCCCCAAAGCAACACTTTTTTATGGTGCTTGTACTTATCAAAATGAACTCTTATGTGACCAAACACTCAAAGCTCTCGATGTTCAAAGTGACGAAAAACTGCTGCTTTATTATGATGAATACACTTTTTCAACAGCTAAAAACTTTGTCTCACAATCTTCTTTATTTGGAGACCGCAATATCCTTATCATCAAAACGGACAAAGTCATACCCGCAAAAGAGCTTGATGTTTTAGTCAGTCTTTGTATTAAAAATGACTCAAGCTACCTGTTTTACCAGTACTTTGGTGACGATAAAAAAGCAACACCGATGACCAAAGTTTTTGATAAAAAAGGTGATGCTGCCTTTGTGCGATTTTTTAAAGCTGATTATAATGACGCCATTTCCATGCTCCTCTTAGATGCGCAAAACAAAGGACTCTCCATCAATCGCTACGCGATGCAACATCTTTATATGGTCCATATGGAAGACTTATCGCTGTGCATTAACGAATTTGAAAAACTCTCCTTACTGGGTAGAGAGATTCAAGTGGGCGACATTGACACTTTGGTTTATGGACTAGGCAGTGTTTCGATGGATGGGTTTATTGCTAAACTTTTAGAAAAAAAAGATTTTAAAGAAGATTTTTTACGCATGATTGAAAGCGATGGCAATGATGAAATTCGCATTGTAAACGCTATTACTAATTATCTTTCACAACTCTTTTTATTTCACGCATATATTAAGCTCAATGGCTCTTTTGATGCGAAAGCCATTCTAGGGTATCCACTCCCGCCAAAACTGGCTGAACAGCGTTCGACTCAATCCATTAAAATAGATATTAAAACCTACAAACTCCTTTTAAACCTTCTTTTGGAAACCGAATATAAACTCAAAAAAACACCCAATATCGATAAAAATGCCCTTCTTCTTTCTTGCTTAATAAAACTTCAAAGTTTCTTATAGTATAATCGTCGGTTATTTTAACAAATCCTTACTCAAGTGAATTTCGTTTGAGTGAAATCCAAAAGGAGAAAATATGCGACATTATGAGTTGCTTGTTGTAGTAAAACCGACACTTAGCGTGGAAGAACTACAGGCAAAATTAAATTTTCTAAAAGAGATTTTAGAAAAAAATGGTGCAGTTATTGCTGCAAAACATGAGATGGGTACTCGCAAACTTGCGTACCAAATAGAGAAATTTGAACGCGGAACTTACACTGTATTCTATTTCACTGCCCCTACTGCTGCTATCTTAGAAGTAGAGAGACTTATCAGACTTGCTGAAGAGTTTATCCGCTTTATGAAGA
>JAQWCT010000034.1 GCA_028705785.1 Sulfurospirillaceae bacterium
ATCACCTTGAGAAAGCAATGCTGCGATAGTATAAGTAGAAGAGAGAGATCGATCTAAATTTGATTTGAGATTGTAACTATAACTTGTCGCAATTTGCGCGATTTTAGCGCGTTCTTCTTTGTTTTCAAGAATATTGATGTTAAAAACTATGAAAGAAAGTAAGATAAAAGAGAGTCCAAATACAATAAGCAAAATAGTTTTTGGGCTTTGAAAAATTCTATGCATTGATCTTCCTTTTCATCCCATATTGTATCAAAAAATTTCCTGAGCACAACAGTATCCGCTTGCAAAAGCCCATTGAAAGTTAAAGCCCCCAAGCTCCCCACTCACATCCAACACTTCGCCGATAAAGTAAAGATTAGGGCACAAAAGACTTTCAAATGTTTGGGGATTTATCTCCGCTGTGTTGACACCACCTTTAGTCACCTCCGCTTTGCTAAAACCAAAATTTCCCGCAGGTGCAAATTCGTAACATTTCAAGCTCTCCAACTTCGTTACTTCATCGTTTTTGAGTTTTGAAATGACTTTATCTTCAAGCTGCATAGACTCCAAAAAAGCTTTGGTAAATCGTTTGGGCAAAGGCAAAGCTGTGCTAATTTGCTTTTGGGAGTGTTTTTTCAACAACGCTTTCAACGAGATATTGGATAAAAAGTCGATAGACATCTTCCCTTTTTTCCAATACAAAGAACTACTGAGCACGGCAGGCCCACTGATGCCTTTGTGAGCAAAAAGAAGATTTTCGCTAAAGCTTTTTCCCTCTACACTTATCGTTACAGGAATGGCAATACCGCTGAGTTCTTTCATCCAAAACTGCTCTTTTTGAAGCGTAAAACCCACCAATGCAGGGGAAGGAGTAATCACAGTATGTCCAAAATGCTCCGCTATTTTATACCCAATATCACTCGCCCCGATACTAGCATAACTCAAACCTCCACTAGCAACAACCAATTTATAAGCATAAATTTTCCCTTGGTCGGTGTGAATGGTAAAGTATTCGTTTTTCTCTACATGTAAAGCTTTTGTAGAGAGATAAAGCTTACATGTAAGGATTTTTTTCTCAAAAATAGCCACTAAGGCTTTCGCACTTTGGCGACAAAACATCTGCCCATGAGAGCGCTCTTCTAAGTCTAACTGGTGTTTTTGGGCAAAATCCAACACCTCTTTTGGGGGAAAACGCAAAAGTGTTGGAGCGATAAAATTATTATCGCCTAGATAATTTTTCGCAGTAGCAAAACGATTGGTAAGATTGCATTTTCCTCCCCCAGAGATAAGGATTTTAGCCCCTATTCTAGGATTGGCATCGATGAGGGCTATGTCTTTATTTGAGATGAGCGAAGCTGCCATCAAGGCACTCGCTCCTGCGCCTATAAAGGCTATATCGTGGATTTTCACGCTTGTTCAAAATGGGAGAAATTTTGACGAATAGCGTCATAGAGAATGATACCTGCACTGGTAGCTTGATTTAAACTTCGACCATTTTTACCCATCGGAATGGTGATGGCATTTTCCCATTTCATTTGCATTAGCTCCATTGGAAGCCCTGTGGATTCACCCCCAAAAAAGATAAAATCCCCTTTTTCAAATTTGGCTTCAAAATAAGGCTTTTTTGTTTTAGTGGTGGCGAAGAAAAAGCGATTGAGATGCTCTTTATTTGCCTCTAAAAACGCTTCTAAATTCTCCCAAATATGCACTTCCAAAAGTGGCCAATAATCAAGTCCTGCGCGTTTAACCGTCTTATCGTTAATCTCAAACATCGTAGGCTTAATGATATGCAAAGCACAATCCGCATTCACACACATCCGCCCGATACTTCCTGTGTTTTGTGGAATTTGTGGGTGAACTAAAACAATATTGAACATTGTTAAAAGATAATCGTTTTATTGTCATGCACGAAGATTCGTTCATCAAAAACTAAATCAATGGCATTGGAGAGAACATTTTTCTCTACATTTCGACCAGCGCGTTGCATATCTTTCCATGTCATTTCATGGTCTATATGAATGACATCTTGCGCGATGATTGGACCTTCATCAAGATTGTTATTAACAAAATGCGCTGTTGCTCCGATGATTTTAACCCCTCGTTCAAACGCTTGTTTATAAGGGTTTGCTCCAATAAAAGCAGGTAAAAAGGAGTGATGAATATTGATCATTTTTTCTTCATAATGCCCTACAAATTCGCCCGATAAAATACGCATATACTTTGCCAAAATAATATAATCAATCGTATACTGACTGAGCACTTCAAGCACTTTGTTTTCATGCTCAACTCTATTGAGACCCTCATGGCTGACATGGTGAAAAGGGATGTTAAACTTGTCACTCAAAGAGCGTAAATCATCATGGTTTGAGACGATGGCAAGGATATTGGCATTGAGGTCATCACTGTCGTGTTTGAGTAAAATGTCACCCAAACAATGCGTCTCTTTCGTTCCCATCAAAACAATATCTTTTTTACGCGCTTCCACCACATGGATGTCTGAACGCGCGGGAAGCATCGCTTGAAGTGTACCTTTAAACGCACCCAAGTCCATTTCACCGCTAAGCTCTGCTCGCATAAAAAACTTACCATTTTCACGGTCAACAAATTCATCATTTTTGATGATATTGAGCTGATACTTAAACACCACATCTGCAATGCGATAAATCAATCCTTTTTCATCGGGACAATCAATCTTTAAAATATAATTCTTAGTTTCCATTTATCTTCTCCATTCTTCTTCTTCTAAGCTCCAAACCTATCGCTTTTTTCTCAAAACCATCTTTAATAACATCTTGCACATTCACGCCACCAGTGAAAATATCCTCATAGATACCCAAAGCTTTTGCTCTTGCTTTAATGCCCTCTTTATAATTTCCCACCCACGATTTGATGGGCAAATCAAGGCTTACATGTAAGAGTATTTCATCACTTATCTCGCCTTCAAAAAAAGGCTGATTTTTAAACATATTCAAGTAGTGATTTGGGGCATCTACTTTTGCAAACCAAACTAATGGATTGACATGATTTTTGTTTGCCACGATATAAAAAAAATAATAAGGCAAAAGAGCCTCTTCAAAATTTTTTTTATATCGTGCCAACTCCAAAGCAATACCAAAAAATGGCACTTTTTCTTTACATGTAAAGCATTTTTCAAAAAGGCAAAGTTTGTACATGTAAAAGAGTCCAAAATGCAAAAATGAAGCATAAAAGAGTTTTTCAAACTCCCATAAAATGCGAGGTTTACTCAAATCTTCCACGCTAATATGTTGCATCACTTCAAGGGTTTTATCTTCTATCTTAAACCCCAGTCTTGCACTAAATTGAACCGCTCTTAAGACGCGTAGACTATCGTCCCTAAAACTCTTTTCATCAATCAAAGCTATGTACTTGCGCGCAATGCTTTGTTTTCCATCCCAAAAATCAAGGAGTTTTCCACTAAAGAGATTGACCATCATCGCATTCATTGTAAAATCTCTCCGAGAAGAAGCGATTTTTTCATCTTGACATACACGCACATCAAAGCCTGTATGTCCTTGCCCGATTTTGCGTTCAACTCTAGGGAGTGAAAAGTCAATATTGCCTAACTTATAGACAAAGAAACTCTTCCCCACGCCCACAGCACCCATCTTTTGCATCAAGGTATCAAATGCCAAAGGCTCTATATCGTATACTTCAATATCCAAATCATGCAAATCCTGACCCAAAAACAAATCTCTCACACTCCCGCCTACTAAGTAAGCCCGTTTAGTAAAAGGTGCCAACCAAGAGATGGCATTTTGAATCTGTGTTTGAAACTTTGGGGGAATATGGCTTAACATTACTTGTCTTTGCTACCTAACTCCAATTGCTCATCAATGGTTGCCAAAAGATACTCTAAAAAGTTAAGGGTTAAGTCTATCTTTGCTTCGATATTTTTATTATTAGGAGATTGAAAGCCCTCGAAAAGCACTAAAATGCGTTCTCGAAGGTTGATGTAAAACTGTCTTTGTGTATCGCACGAACTTTCATCATCTTCAGCATCAAGCGCTTCAAGAGGAAGCATCTCTTCTTCAATTTCAAGAACTGGCTCTTGAATAACACCTAATTTTGGTGGTTTTAAAGCTTCTTCTTTTGTTACTACTTCATCTAGTTCTTTGAGTGTTGAGAGAATCATATCTTTTAGTTCCATAGCTTTACCATCCATCTTTCAAATTCTAAAAATTCCACTTCACTATTCATTCCTAAAAAAAACTTTTTCATCTCTTCATTGACACCGAGGTATTTTTTTCGAATTCCTGACAATCTTTTGATAGCAATTTTGGCTTCTTTGTTCTCAGGATTGGCTCGAAGTAACTCTTTGTATATCTCTAAGGCTTCACTTTTAAGCCCTTGAAGTTCGTAAATCGATGCTAAAGTAAGGGTTTTCATATTCTTGAAACATAATCAGCAATAATAGAACCCATTTGGGTCGTTGAACAAACTTCTTTTGCGCCATAGGCTGCTAAATCTTTCGTTCGATAACCCTCTTGCAAGACTTTTTTAATGGCTGATTCTATCCTATCAGCGGCTTTTTCTTCACCAAGAGCGAAACGAAGCATCATTGACGCACTTAAAATAGTCGCTATGGGGTTAGCGATGCCCTGCCCTGCGATGTCTGGAGCTGAACCATGGATTGGCTCGTACAGTCCTACACTTCCACCTATTGAAGCTGATGGTAAAAGTCCGATAGAACCACTGATCATACTGGCTTCATCACTGAGAATATCACCAAAAATATTGCCCGTCAAAATGACATCAAACTGAGCAGGATTGCGCACCAGTTGCATCGCCGCATTGTCTACATACATATGTGTCAAAGTCACTTCAGGATACGCTTGTGCCACTTCAATGACGGTATCTCTCCAAAGTTGAGAAACCTCTAAAACATTGGCTTTATCCACAGAACAGACAACTTTACGGCGCTTCATGGCAGATTCAAAAGCAACTTTAGCGATGCGCTCTATCTCAGGTTTGGTATAAACCATCGTGTTGTATGCTTTTGTTCCATCATTACCACGAGGTTCACCAAAGTAAATGCCCCCTGTAAGTTCACGAACGACAAATAAATCAACACCTTTTAAAACTTCAGGTTTAAGGGTACTTGCATCTAAAAGCTCATCAAAAACGGCTGTTGGGCGAAGATTGGCGAAGAGTCCTAACTCTTTTCGAAGTTTTAAAAGTCCGCTTTCTGGACGAAATTGTCGTGGGAGATTGTCCCATTTTTGTCCACCAATAGCACCAAACAAAACAGCATCACTTTTAAGGCATCCCTCAATTGTTTCATCAGGAAGAGGCGTACCTTTTAAATCATACGCAATGCCACCCATAAGGTATTCTTCGTAAGAGAGTTCAAAATCTTCATTGGTGCAAACGCTATCAAGAACTTTTATCGCCTCATCAATAATCTCAGGACCAATGCCATCACCTCTAATCACACCGATTTTATAAGTTTTTTTCACTTTGCCATCTCAACTTTCGCATAGTTTATCAATCCGCCACAGCTTAATAATTCTTGCATAAATGGAGGAATGGGGGTAAATTTATAGGTTTTTGCACTGTTTTTAATTTCACCACTTTCCATAGAAATACTGATAATATCGCCCTCTTTAATTTCGTTTGATTCATCCAATTCAAAGATAGGAAGCCCCATATTAAAAGCGTTACGGTAAAAAATGCGTGCAAAACTTTTAGCGACCACAGCACTGATACCTGCGGCTTTTAGTGCGATTGGTGCGTGTTCACGACTACTGCCACATCCAAAGTTTTCACCTGCAACGATGATGTCGCCTGCTTTGACTTTATTGACAAACTGTGGATCAATGTCTTCCATAACATGCTTTGCTAGTTCTTTAGGATCAGAAGTGTTTAAATAGCGTGCTGCAATAATTAAATCCGTATCGATATTGTCACCAAAATGCCATACTTTTCCAGTTATTTGACTCATGAGAATCCTTCGTATAGTTTTCGAGATTTTATCTAAATAGGGTTGTGAAAAAGTTTAAGTGGCTTGCCTCACACTGTAGCGACCATTTTCTAAGCTTACATGTAAAGGTGTGTCAAAGACCAAAGAGAGATTTTTATCGCTTAAAACTTCCTCTTTTAATCCTTGCTTATAAATCGTCCCCTCTTTAATCAATATCACTTGTGTAATTTCTTCAAAAATCTCTTCAAGATGGTGCGTTACAAGGATAATTGTCCGCTCTTTAGCAATGAGACGCATCATCTCTAAAAAATTCATTTGCGCCTTGATGTCAAGCCCAACGGTGGGTTCATCGAGTATCATCGCTTTGGGGTCATGCACTAAAGAGCGCCCAATGATGCACTTTCGCACCTCTCCTGTGGACATTTGTGAGATGGGTTTTTCACTGAGATGTTCTATCTTTAAAAATGCCAAAACCTCTTCCACTTTGCTTACATGTAAAGGACTAAACGCTTGATGGTCATAGATATGAAAACTGCTGTAAAATCCTGACATGACCACATCAAAACCTCTAAGCCAAGGAGAACGAGTGGTAAATTCGTAATGCAAATCATTGGTGATGATGCCTAAATGCTTTTTAAGTTCCCAAATATCCCATATTTTTTGACCAAAAACTTCTTTGACCAATTCTTCACTAAATCGAGGGTAAATATCATTGGAAAAAAGTTTAATCAGTGTTGATTTGCCAGAGCCATTGGCACCCAAAATTGCAGTGTGCTCAGCTTCTTTAATCGAGAGGTTAATGTTGTTTAAAACATTTTTCTCCTCATAAGCCACATTGATGTTTCTAAAATTGACGATATCCATTAAAGCTCCTATGTATGTGCCTTATTTTAGCATTATTTTCATCTATCTATCTCATTTTTTTGTGCTATAATTGGATTTACAAGGAGTCGTAATGCGTTTAAAAATCAAAGTTGTTGCTATCATTTCCAGTTTACTTTTGAGCGTTTCTATCGTTGGTTCTGTGTTTAATTATGTCGTTGATCTCAAAACAGCTCAAGACCAACTTCAGCATACTTCTTTACCTTTATCCGTTGACAATATTTACACAGAAATCCAACAACGCATGATAGAACCCCTTCTCGTTTCTTCCTTGATGGCAAACGATACTTTTATGAGAGATTGGCTTATTAATGGTGAAAATGATGAAACGACCATCGTGCGATACCTCAATGAAATTCAAAAAAAGTATGATATTTTCACCACATTTTTAGTTTCTGATATGACGAAAAACTACTACCATCCCAAAGGCATTATCGATGTTATCCATGAAAGTAATAGTGCGGATAATTGGTACTTTAACTTTCAAAAACAAAGTGAACCTTATGAAGTAAACCTAGACTACAACGCAAATTTAAGCGATGCGCTTATTATGTTTATTAACTATAAAGTAATGAATTATAACCATGAATTTATCGGAGCTACGGGTGTAGGTGTTCGTTTGTTTAATATCGAAGAGATGCTCAACTCTTTCAAAGACAAGTATAAATATGATGTCTATTTTGTAGATAAAAAAGGTGAGATAACCCTCTTTTCAAAACAACTCAACAAAAGAGGAAATATCGCCAATATTGAGGGACTCAAAGCAATCCAAGCAGATATTTTTGCTAATAAAATCAACCAATATGAGTACCAAAATAAAGATGGCGAATACCTTTTAAATACAAAATACATCGATAAACTCAAACTCCATCTCCTTGTAGAAATCAATAAAAAAGAGTATAGAGATGATTTGAAAAAAACTTTTTACACCAACCTTATTGCGTCTTTAGCGATTACCCTTTTAATCACCATTATTATTATTTACACGATTAATATCTACCAAAATCAGTTAATCCAACTCGCAAGTGAGGACACGCTAACAGGTCTTGCCAATCGAAGAAAGTTTAATGAATACTTTGAGCGAGCCTTAAAACTCTATCATAAGAGCGTTAAAAGTGTTACGCTTATTTTGATTGATATTGATGATTTTAAACAAGTCAATGACACACTAGGTCATTTGATGGGGGATAAAGCACTTGTAAGAATTGCCCAGATTTTAAAATCCAAACTTCGCACTACCGACATGGTAGCAAGGTGGGGAGGAGAAGAGTTTGCTATTCTTTTGCTTGATGTTCCCAAAACTGATGCCATCAATATAGCGTATACGATACATGCTTCTATCAAAGAAGACAAAGAACTATGCGAGTTTTTAAACAAACCTATCACCATCAGTTTAGGTTTGGGAGAATTAACCAACGCAGAAAGCCAAGATGGACTTGTCTATAAAGTAGATAAAGCTTTATATAGCGCAAAAAATGAAGGTAAAGACCAACTCGTTATCGTTTAGTTTATTTGCGCTCTAACCCTAAAAGTCCGATGCCCAAGCCGATAAAAATCGCTCCACTGATGCGGTTAAACCAAGTAGCGCGTTGCTGAGTTCCAAACCATGACTTGAGTGAGCGAGCAAAAAACGCATAGCTTATCAATGTGGTATAAGAAAGTATCATAAAAGTCAAAGTTAGGATGAAAAACTGCGGTAAAAGCGGAGCTTGTGGGTTTAAAAAAAGTGGAAAAAGGGCTGTAAAAAAGATAATGGGTTTAGGATTGGTGATGCAAACTAAAAAACCTTTTTTGAAAATAGCCCAGTAATGTGATGCGCTTTTTTGTCCACTTAGTGTGAGTGAATCAAAGATATTGGTCAGATTGCGAAACTGCTTGACCCCGATATAGATAAGATAAACTGCCCCAAAAACTTTAAAGAGTGTAAAAAGGACAGCGGAAGTTTTAAGCACAACGCCAAGTCCTAGCATCGCCGCACTTGAGAGTATAAAAAGTCCCAAAACATTGCCTAGTGTTGAAAAAGCAACGGCTAACATGTCGTATTTAATGGAATTATTGATAGCCAAAAGAACCGCAGGACCAGGACTAATAATCGCAACAAGCGCCACTGTCGTGTAAAGAAGCCAAGTATGAAAATCCATCTTTTAACCTTTTTATTTTGTGTCATTATAGGCAAAAGAAATTAAGAAATTCTTCGTTTACATTATTTTCACTATAATTATTAAAATTTTTTATCAAAGAGCCAAATTCATGTTTTCCAAATTTTTTATCAACCGTCCTAATTTTGCCTCTGTCGTTTCACTTATCATCATTATCGCAGGTATTTTAGCGATTCGCTCTTTACCCGTACAAGAATATCCCGATGTCGTCCCTCCCCAAATTGTTGTCTCGACCACTTATGCTGGTGCGGATGCCAAAACACTTGAAGATACGGTTGCTTCTGTTTTAGAGCAACAAATTAATGGCGTTGAAAATATGCTTTATATGATTTCAACGACTTCTCCAAGTGGTGCTCTCACGATAAACCTCTATTTTGAAGTCGATACCGACATGGCTCAAGCCAAAATCGATGTCAATAACCGCGTTCGTATCGCTGAGAGTAAACTCCCTGATGCGGTTAAACGACAAGGGGTTGATGTCACAGACAAATCAGCCGATGTTTTAAGGGTCCTTGCCCTCACCTCACAAGATAATCGTTACGATACAACTTTCATGGCAAACTACGCTATTAACAATATTTTAGAAGAGTTTAAACGCATCCCTGGAGTCGCAGAAGCGAGTATCGTAGGCAATTTAGAATACTCCATTCGTGTCTGGCTTGACCCACAAAAACTCTCTTTTTATGGTCTAACTACCACTGAAGTCATTAATGCGATTAAAGGTCAAAATGAGCAGTATCCCGTGGGGCAAATAGGACAAGAACCTATCGCCCATAACATTGCATTTACCTATACCGTAACCTCGGAGGGAAGACTTAAAACTGTAGAAGAATTTGAACGCATCTTGGTTAAGTCAAATGTTGATGGCTCTTCACTCAAACTTAAAGATGTTGCAAGTATAGAATTAGGCTCAGAAAAATACTTTTTTAAAGGGCTTTTTAACACGCAACCCATGGCAGGCATCCGCGTCTATCTCACTTCCAAAGCCAATGCTTTAGAAGTCTCAGATTTATTGGATGCTAAAATCAAAGAGATTTCCAAAACATTTCCACAAGGGATGAAAATAGACGCGACCTATGACCCAACAACCTTTGTGCGAGCTTCTATCAATGAAGTTATTATCACGCTTTTAGAAGCAATCGCCTTGGTGGTTTGCGTGGTTTATCTCTTTTTAGGTAACCTTCGCGCTACCATCATTCCTGTTCTTGCCATTCCAGTCTCCATCATCGGTACTTTTGCCGGATTTTACCTCACCGGTTTTTCCATCAACCTTTTGACCCTTTTTGGATTAACCCTCGCGATTGGATTGGTCGTTGATGATGCCATCATCGTTATTGAAAATGTAGAACGAATTTTGCGAAAAGAGAGCCTTAGCGTTAAAGAAGCGACGATTAAAGCGATGAGTGAAATCACCGCTCCTGTCATCGCCATTGTTTTGGTACTAAGTGCTGTCTTTTTACCTGCGGCATTTATGGGAGGACTGAGTGGAACGATGTCACGCCAATTTGCCATTACCATCGTTATCTCGGTGGCTATCTCTGGGTTAGTGGCACTTACCCTTACTCCTGCATTATGCGCACTTATCTTAAAAAAAGAGGAAGAGCCTCCTTTTTGGGTTATCCAAAAATTTAATGCTCTTTTCGACTACATCACCCATCACTTTGGACAAATTGTCAAAAATGCCATCCGCTTTAGCCTGTTTAATCTGCTCCTTTTTGGCATTATGATTTTTGCGATTACGAAACTTATGAGCATTATCCCCTCAGGACTGGTTCCCAAAGAAGATAAAGGCGTTTTCTTTGCTGTCAGTTCCCTACCCGCAGGTGCAACACTGAGTCGTACCCATGAAGTCAATGAAAAAGTAGGAGAAGTCGCACTCAAATATCCCTCAGTTTCCAAAGTTGGCGGATTTTCAGGTTCAGATTTTAGCTCTAAAGCCTATACGACAGACGCTGGATACAGTTATGTGAGACTCAAACATTGGAATGAGCGAGCTGATAAAAGTCAAAGCGTCGATGCGCTCTCAAAAGAAATTATCAAAGAACTTTCCAGCGAAAAAGAAGCTAGAATTGTTGCAGTAAATCCCTCCGCCATCAGTGGTTTAGGTGTTTCTGGTGGATTTGAGATGTATATCCAAAATAAAACGGGAGGAAACTACGAGGCACTTGAAAACTATGCTAAAGAAATCGTAGCTCGTGCATCAACGCGTGAAGAACTTCGCTCAGTTCGTACCACACTTAGTGGCAATGTGCCTCAGTATCGCATCGCGCTCAACACTCAAAAAGTCAAAGCTTATGGCATAGAAGTTGCCGACATCTACACCACATTACAAGCTACTTTTGGAAGTGTCTATGTCAACGATGTCAATCTTTTTGGACGAAACTATCGTGTCAATGTTCAAGCCAAAGGTGATTTTAGAGAAAGCATCGACAATTACAGCGATATCTTCGTCAAATCAAATAGTGGCGATTTCATCCCTCTAAGTGACCTTGTCACACTCACGCGCGTGGTCAGTCCCAACATCACTAAACGCTTCAACTTGTTCCCCTCAGCGCAGATTTTAGGCGAAGCCAATATGGGCTACTCCTCAGGGGCAGGACTCAAAATCATGGAAGAAATCGCTAAAGAAATCTTACCAGAGGGCTATAGCATCGCATGGGGAGGCGCTTCTTTGCAAGAGAAAAAACTGGCTGAAAAAGGCAACTTTACCTTTATCTATGCGGTTGTTTTTATCTTTTTGATTTTGGTGGCATTGTATGAGAGCTGGATGATTCCTTGGGCTATCGTTTTGGCTGTCCCTTTTGCTATTTTTGGTGCAGGGCTTGGCGTATGGCTAAGAGATTTGCAAAATGACATCTACTTTCAAATAGGTCTTATCACACTCGTAGGACTCTCAGCAAAAAATGCTATCTTAATGGTCGAGTTCGCACTCCAAAAGATGAAAGAAGGATACACCTTACTTGATGCGACTATCGAGGGAGCTAAAATCCGCTTTCGCCCCATCATCATGACCTCCTTCGCCTTTATCGCAGGAACACTTCCCCTAGCCCTCAGCAGTGGCGCAGGAGCTAATAGTCGCCATATCATCGGCACAACTGTTGTGGGAGGGATGATAACCCTCACCCTCATTGGTGTTTTCTTTGTACCTCTTTTCTTCTACCTTTTGATGCGATTAAGAGAAAAAGTGATGTCTTATAAACGCCATTAAGCCTTACATGTAAAGACTACAACAACCTATGTTAATGTGTCGTTTGTGAGAGATGATACTTAAAATACTTCAATTTGTCAGGATTTCGCAACGAGAAGATACTCGCGATTTTATGATCGATGATTTCGAAGTGGTAGGATGTTGTGATTTGATTTTCCTCAATTTGTAAAACGCCTAGCGAGCCGTTGAACCATAAGGTTTTGAGCTCTATCTCTTTCTCATTTTTGATAAATAAAGAGCTGATGACTTTGAGGAGGAATTTACTCATAAACCTGCTATCGCGGTAGATGATTTTCTTAGCGGCGATGGCTTTACCTCCGCCATCAGAGTGAAGTTTGACCTCTTCGGCAAAGAGCTTTTTGAGGTTCTCAAAATTACCATCTTTGGCGGCGTTGATAAAGGAATTTGTCAGTGCTATATGTTCAGCTTTGGAAGGCGAAAAACTCTTTTTTTGCTCCTTGAGCTTGGCATTGGCGCGCGAGGTGAGTTGCCTGCAATTAGACGGTGATGTCTCTAAAATGGTGGCAATCTCTTTGTGTTTAAACTCAAACAACGCATGCAAAATATATGCTATTCGCTCCCGTGGCGGGAGTTTTTCCATGAGCACCAACAGTGCCACCGAGATGGATTCATCCAACTCGATGTTCTCTTCAGCTGTGGCTGTTTCATCGATGTAGGGTTCGGGTAACCAAGGACCGATGTAGAGTTGGCGCTTGAGTTTGGCGCTTTTGAAAAAATCTAACGATAGATTAGTCGCTACTTTAAACATCCATGATTTGGGATTTTCAATCGTTTGGTCCTCGACACTGATGTAGCGTAAAATGGTCTCTTGCGTGATGTCTTTTGCATCTTCAATCGAGCCAGTGAGTCGGTAAACATAAGCGACAAGAGCATTGCGATGGGTTTGGGTATGGTGCACTAATCTATCCATGAAGAGATTAAACCTTTATTTTGATCAAAGAACAACTTTGCGCAAGATTGAGTACGCGTTTAATGGTCGGGAATACTTTAGTTGCTGCAATGGCAAGAGAAATTTCCACCAAAACCTCTTTTGAATAATGTTCGCTCATTTTAGCATACAACGAAGCATCAATGCTCTCATTATTTGAAACACACAAGGTAAAATCATAAAGGTCTTTGAGAGGTGCAGGTAAATTTTTGCCTTCATTAAAGACAACTTCTTTAACAATTTCTTTATCTAATCCCGCTTCAAGCGCCAAATCAACATATAACTGCGCGCATGTACCGCAGTCTTCATTGACGATGGCGGTGATTCTTGCAACGCTAAGAGCATCGAGAGGTGCCTTGTTGGCAAATGTTGCCATGGGTAGGAAGTTCTCAAAAACCTCATACGATTGTGGAGACGCTTCAAGCATTTCCTCCATATAGGTCGTATCGTAGTGGTAATGCGCTTTAAAAAACGCAATCGTTTCTAGTGACTTCTTTTCATCAAACATAGTTCATCCTTTTTTTGTTTTATCAACTACTAAGACGAAATGGAATGCAAAAGTGTGACAAGGGTTTACATGTAAAGATTTAATTATTACAAAATAGAATTATTTTATTCTTAGATATGAAAAATTTTAGACGAAGTTTAGCTAAAATTGAACTTATGAAATATACGGATAATGGATGAAAAGTTAAGAGTCAAGTTTAAATGCCTCTATTTATTTTATAAATGAGAAAAAGCTCCTCTAAGATAACTGAGGCTAAGTATGGATGACATTAAAAGGGTGGCAACACTATGAGCAATTATCAATTTTCACCTTTAAAAGATGAAAAAGAGTTTGAGTCACTCGTTAATGATTTATGTGAAGAAAAATATGGTCTTGAATTTCAAGTCTATGGAAGAAAAGGGCAAAAGCAAAGCGGAATAGATGGGTTTTCTCTCTCAAAGAATGAAAAGCAAATTGTTTATCAGTGCAAAAATAAACTAATAATTAGAGATGACAAAGAGATAAGAGCTGAGCTTTTAGAAGACTTAGAAAATGAAGTCAAATCTGCTAGTGCTAAATTTCCAAATATTGATACATTTATTTTTGCAAACTCTTTTAAACAAGATACTGCATTGCAAGATAAAGCCGCAGATATGTCACGCCAATATGGATTTACTGTCATTGTGTGGAGTTGGGAAGAAATTGAAGGATTACTCGAAAAAAATCTAAAGGTAGCAAAACAGTATTATCCTCACCTCTTTGATAAAAGCATATTAACCGAGCAGGACATAAAACAAAAATTTCAAG
>JAQWCT010000242.1 GCA_028705785.1 Sulfurospirillaceae bacterium
ACTACGGAGAGATTGCAACATCGACAATTTCTCATTCAACAATCTAAACTAACTGAGATGGGAGAAATGATTGCTGGTGTTGCACATCAATGGAATGAGCCTTTGGTGGAACTCTCCGCAATTATGCAGGACATGGAATTTTGTTTTAATACAGGTGAAATGGACAGTAAAAAGATGAAAGAATTTGTCCGAGATTCTATTATTCAAATCCAATATATGTCTCAAACACTTAAAGATTTTAGAAATTTTCTTAAACCTTCAACACGAAAGAGTATTTTTTGTGCTAAAAAAGCTTTAATGAGTGTTTTAGAAATTATTGGTAGGCAGATTTTTTATTCTCATATTGATTTGATTGTAAGCTATTCAAAGCCAGATGGAATTTTCCCCGTATTTGGATATGAAAATGAGTTTAAGCAAGTTTTGCTTAATGTCATCAATAATGCTAAAAATAAGATTGTTAAAACCCGAAAAGGCGAAAAGATTTTTATTCATATTGCTTACGAAGAGTTACAAACTCGAATTGTGATTACTGACAATGGTGGCAAAATTCCAGAAAAGATCATTGGTTTTATTTTCGATCCTTATTTTACGACGAGTAAAAATGGCACAGGATTAGGGCTTTATATGGCAAAAATTATTATAGAAGATAAAATGGGTGGAAATATTAGTGTGAAAAATATTGGCAGTAATGTAGAATTTACAATTCTAGTACCAAATTCTGATAAGCTTTAAAAAAGGCAAACAATGAAAATATTACTTTTAGAAGATAATCATAGACTCAACACGACTATCGTAAAACGGCTAGAGGCCAAGGGAAATAAAGTAGATGCCTTTGAGGATGGAAAAAAGGCTTACGAAGCTATTGATAATGGATATATGTGTTTTATTTTGGATATTAATGTCCCTAGTCTTGATGGGATAGAGATATTAAAGAAGATTAGAGATTTTTACCATGAGACACCTGTTATTATTATCAGTTCAAGCGTGGAACTTGAAGTTATTAGAGATGCCTATAGTTATGGCTGTAATGACTTTATCAAAAAACCCTTTTTTATTGATGAATTAGAGATAAAAATAGAAAAGTTATGTAATATCCGAAATGATATTGTGAGTCTAGGCCACGACTGTTCTTTTGATTTTCAAGCAAGTTTATTGCGTATAGGGACACTAGAAGAGCATTTGTCTCGTAAAGAGCGATTACTTTTAAATGTTTTGATTACTGAAAAAAGTAAGGTTGTTTCATTTGACAAAATTCAAGCAATGGTCTGGGAGGGAAATTTTGCTTCTTTAGATTCTATCCGTTCTTTAATGCGTCGTTTGCGTAAAAAAATTCCCTTTGAATGTATTGAAACGGTTGTTGATGTTGGATATATCTTGAGATATTAGCTCATTTAATTGAATTATTATTAACACTCAAATATAATCAAACTTTTCATTTTAGTATCTCTCATTAAAATTTCAAAGGACTAAAGATGCAGTTTTCTTTTAAGAAAATACTGAGTCATTTAACATGCATTATCAGTGCTGGATTGACTTTATTCTTGAATGGATGCGATAATAATATGAAGCCTTCTCCTGAAAAAGGGATTTTGCAACATAAAGAAAGTATTTTTAGTCAAAATGATAAAGAAACTTGGAAATTAGCGACTTCATGGAATGCAGAATTTCCACCATTTACAAATGCCGTTTCAAATATGGCAAAAATGGTTGAGCAAATGAGCGGTGGAAATTTTATCATAGAAATAGAGAGTGTGAGTAAGCATAAAGCCGCTTTTGGTATTATGGACATGGTCAAGCTTGGGCAATACCAGATGGGACATACTGCATCTTATTATTATAAAGGCAAAGATCCCGTATTGCTTCTTTTTACCAGTATGCCATTTGGAATGAATGCTCTTGAACAGTACGCTTGGTTCTATTTTGGGGGCGGTCTGGAATTAGCTCAAAAATCATATGAAAAACATGGTGTTTATTCTTTTCCTGGTGGCAATACAGGTGTTCAGATGGGTGGATGGTTTAGAAAAGAGATTAATTCCTTGGAGGACATTAAAGGCTTAAAAGTGAGAATTCCCGGCTTTGCGGGCGAAATTTTTGCAAAGTTAGGATGTGCTGTGACGAATATTGCTCCAGGGGAGCTTTATACTTCTTTAGAGCGTGGAACAATTGATGCACTTGAATGGGTGGGGCCGGGGATGGATATCACTATGGGTTTTCATAAAATTGCACCTTATTATTATACAGGATGGCATGAACCTGCAACTGAGTTACAATTTATTGTCAATCGAGCTACGATGGATAAGTTGTCTGCGAAAAATAAAGAGATTTTAAGAGTTGCTATGAGAACGGCTGCTTATGATATGTTGATCCAAAACTATGATATGAGTGCAACGGCTTGGGATAAGATAAAAACGGAGTATCCAAATATCAAAGTAAAAACTTTTCCAAAACCTGTTATGGACGCGATGCGTCAAGCTAATGCTGAGCTTATAGCTGAAGAATCGGCCAAAAGTTTAGAGTTTAAAAGTGTTGTAGAGTCTCAACAAGCCTATATGAAAAAAGCAAGAGCATGGACAAATATCGGAGAGTTTGCTTATATACGAGATAATCAGTAATAAATGATTTGACTAAAAGGATTTGAATGTTAGAAAAGTTAGAAAAGTTTTTTGATACACTGGCTGATTATATAGGCTATGTGTGTTCATTTTTAATGATAGCAATGATGCTTAATATTTTTTACGATGTGTTTATGCGTTATCTCTTTAAAAATGGTTCAATCGCAATGCAAGAGATGGAGTGGCATTTATTTTCGGTCATTATTTTATTAGGGACTTCTTACGCGCTCAAAGAAGACGCTCATGTTCGCGTTGATATTTTGTATACAAAATTTAGTGAAAAGAAAAAAGCATTGGTCAATATTATCGGAGTCTTTATTTTTATGATACCTCTTGCATTATTGATAGCAACAGGTTCTGTAGGTTTTGTGATGGAAGCTTTTACTTCTCATGAAATTAGTAGTGATCCAGGTGGGCTGACGCATCGCTGGATACTGAAAGCTTTTATTCCTGCCTCTTTTTGGTTGTTGATTTTTATGTCGATGGGCTTTGTTATCAAAAACATTAATCTTTATCGCAAAGCCGTTAATGTGGAGGAAAACAAATGTTAGGTATCGTCATGTTTTGTGTAGGAATGGCGATGCTTCTCATCGGCTTTCCTGTAGCATTTACTTTTGGAGCAGTTTCAGTTTTCTTTGGCATTGCTTCTGGAATGATAGAATCATTTGCTGATGGTGGTGGAACGCTTTTTGAAGGTTTTCAAACAGGGATGAATTTATTTGCTTTTATGCCTCATCGCGTGTGGGCTATTATGAATAATACGATTTTAATTTCTGTACCTATGTTTGTTTTAATGGGAACTATTCTTCAAAAATCTCGCCTTG
>JAQWCT010000035.1 GCA_028705785.1 Sulfurospirillaceae bacterium
ATCTAGAAGCAAGTTTCCATGCTAGCTCTTCTATGAAACTTGGAACATATCTGCACTCATATAGTTCGTTCCAGATTAGACACATGATTTCTGTGCAATTCTTCATATTAACAGCTCACTTCTAGCTTTTCGGAATCCATGTGATCTTGCCAATTCGGACATTCGCATATACGTTCACATGCAGTATTATAACGACATATATTGCCGTGGTCCAAAATAATGGAAAAAATTGAAAATTATGTTAAGTTTTTGACCCATACGATTGATGATTTTAGAAATTTTTTCAAACCTGACAAGCAAAAAGAACTTACTACGACGATTTTACTGATTGAGCGCACCCTTGAGATTATTGGCAAGGCATTGGAAATCAATGGCATTTCTATACATGTTGAAAATAGAGCAACCAAAGAGATATTTACCTATACCAATGAAATAAAACAAGTTATTTTAAATATTCTCAAAAATGCGGAAGATGTGCTTAAAGAGCGAAAAGTGGCTAATCCTTGTATTACCATCACAACTAAAGAAGATAAAGATGCTCAAGTGATTGAAATAGAAGATAATGGGGGCGGTATTAGTGCATATATTTTACCTCATATCTTCGAGCCTTATTTTTCAACCAAAGATGAAAAAAATGGTTCAGGTCTTGGGCTTTATATGTCAAAAACAATTATTGAAGAGCATTGTAATGGAAAAATTAGTGCTGTCAATGGGGATTTTGGTGCTAAATTCATCATCGAGTTAAAGGAAATATAGATATGAAAAGTACACTGGCAAATCTTATTAAAAGAGAGTATCTCAAGTCTATCATTCTTCCCCTCTTAGTGGTAGAAACGATGCTTCTTATCGCCTACTTTTGGAGTAATTCCTTTGTAACAGATGCCACCAAAAACACGCTTATTGCTGAGACAAAAGTGAATATCAAAGAGATTAGTCTTCGTTCCGCAACGATTATCAACAATGATTTTAAAGCTATCGCCAAAAGAGCCGAGCTTTTTCAAAATCAACATGAAAATTTTTTCAAGGAATATAATCCCTTACATGTAAGCCTTCAAGATAATTCTTATACCACAATTGAGAGTGGTGTCATCAGTAATCAACAAAAAAACAAGATAGTTGTACGCTTTTTTATTCTAGTATCAGTAAGAATGAACCCAATAGATTGGCTAAAGCCATCGCTTCTGAGAAGATGGACTATTTTTACAATGCTATTCTCAAATCAGATGAGAATATTGCACAGGTCTATTTTAACAGTTTTGATTCGATGAATAGACTTTGTCCTTATATACCTGAGGCATTTGCACAATATGCTCACGATATAGAGATTCCCGCATTTAATTTTTATTTCCTTGCGGATGGGTTGCATAATCCGCAAAGAAAAGTTATCTGGACGGAGGCTTATCTAGATCCTGCAGGACTTGGCTGGATGATCAGTGCGATTGCCCCAGTGTATCGAGGCGATTTTTTAGAAGGTGTTGTGGGCATTGATGTCACGATAGAAAAGCTTATCAATAATATGCTCTCTATCCAACTTCCCTACAAGTCTTCTTCTATGCTACTCGATCAAGATGGTAATATTTTGGCAATGAGTGAAGATTTAGAGCCAATTTTAGGACTTAAAGAGCTTAAAAATCATGTGTATAATCGTACACCTGTGGAGAGCACTATTACTAAGCCAAAAGATTTTAATATTTTCGAAAATACCAATGCCCTTAGCCAACATTTAAGTCGTATTGTCAAAAACAAAAATGATTTATCTGAATTTCAAAAAGAAAGCATTCAAATGCTTATTACCCAAAACAATATTGAAGAAACAGGTTGGAAGCTAATACTTCTTTTAGATAAAAATTCTTTACTTGCTTCAACCAGTGCCTTAAAGCAGAAGACAAATTACATTGGTTATGTAGCTTTAGTGTTAATGGGAATTTTTTATTTCATCTTCTTTATTGTGATTTTAGAACGCTCACGAAGTTTTTCAAAACGCATTTTAAATCCTTTATCACATCTTATTAAAGCGACGAATGAGCTTAAGGGAAAGATGAGCATTCGAGAACTTGAGCATTCTGGCATTAGTGAAATAGATACTTTGCTCGATAATTTTACGCAGATGAGCGTGGAACTACAAGGACTTTATGAGTCAATGGATAAAAAGATAAAAATGGGTGTTTTAGAAAATATGGAAACACAAAAAATGATGATTTATCAATCTCGTTTGGCTCAGATGGGAGAGATGATTAGCATGATAGCTCATCAATGGAGACAGCCATTAGGTTCGATTTCTACTGTTACAGCAAGCATTAAACTCAAACAAAGTCTCAAAAAATTTAATCTTGAAACACCAGAAGGTAGAGAAGAACAAGCAGAGTTTCTCAATACGGCTATTGGTAAAATTGAAAACTACATTAGTTTTTTAACCAATACCATTGATGATTTTAGAAACTTTTTCAAACCAGAACAAGAAAAAGAGAAAACAACCTTAAAACAAATTATCGATAATACTCTCAAAATTATCGGTAAAAGTTTGGAAATTCACTCGATAACAGTACAAGTAGAAAATCAGGCTAAACACGAAATTTGGACATATCGTGCAAAAATGATACAAGTTCTTATCAATCTTTTGAAAAATGCGCAAGATGCTATTGTCGAGCGAAAAATAGATGAGGGTTGTATTTGGATAAGAGTATATGAAGAAAAAGAAAATTTTATCATCGAAGTTGAAGATAATGCAGGGGGAATTTCTCCTGAAATAATCGAGAACATTTTCGATCCTTATTTTTCAACGAAGCAAGAAAAGAATGGTACGGGTCTTGGGCTTTATATGAGCAAAACTATTATCGAGGAGCATTGTCAAGGCTCTCTTAAAGCGATAAATACTAGAATGGGAGCCAAATTTACTGTAAAAATTAAAGGAGATGAGAATGCAGATTAATCTTGAAGAACTTGTCTCCATTACCTCAAAAATGAGCGTTTTGTATGCAGAAGATGATGCCGTTTTAAGAGAAAACACGGTTTCTGTTCTGTCCGACCTCTTTGCATTTGTCGATGAGGCAAATGATGGAGTAGGGGCTTTAGAAAAGTATAAAATCAATATAGATGCTTATGATATTATCATCACAGATTTAAATATGCCTCGGATGAATGGTTTAGAATTGATTAAAAATATTCAAAGTATCAACCCATTGCAAGCCATTATTTTCATTTCTGCACATAATGAAGCTGAGTATTTTTTAGAGAGTATTCGAAACAGTGTGCAAGGGTATATTCTCAAACCTATTGATTTTGAAAAATTGGTGGAGACACTTTATAAGAGCGCTATTAGTGTCAAAGATAGAAAAGAAAATGTGCAGTATAAAGAGCATCTCCAAGATTTGGTTGATGAGAAAACAGAAGAGTTAGCGCAAAACTACCAAAAAATGCATGAGTTCTTAACTGTTGACAAAGTGACAAAGCTGCAAAATGCAACGATGTTATATCATTATTTAGACCATTACTCAAAAAATCATGAACTTACGGCAATGCTCTATAATATCGATGATTTTAGTTTCGTCAATCAAGCCTATGGTATGGAAATAGGCGATACCATACTTGAAAAAGTAGGACAGTTTTTGAAGTACAATATCTCTGATGAGGTTAAACTTTTTAAGTATAATTCTGATGAATTTGTCATTATTTTTGACCCAAAGATTATTCATCCTGAATTTGTTGTAACCCAAATTCAGGCATTTTTTCGTGAGACTCCTGTGGGAGAATACGAAAATGTTCCTATTTACATAACCCTCTCTTGTGGAATAGCAACTTGTAAAGATTCTTCATTACTCTTACCTCATGCAAGAACGGCACTTAAAGAAGCCTATCTTAGTGGTTTACCAAGCCAGTTTAATGTTTATGATGACAAAGACCTTTTTTTAAAAAAAACACAAACAGAAACAATCTGGATACAAAAATTTCGAGTTTCTCTGGAAGAAGATAGAATTATTCCCTATTTTCAACCCATTATCGATAATGCTACTGAAAAAATTGTTAAGTATGAATGTTTGGCACGCGTTGAGGATGATGGTGAGATTATCTCTCCATCTTATTTTCTTGAAGCAGCAAGACGCAGTGGACTTATGTGCAATCTCACACGAAGTATGATTAACAAATGCTTTAAAGTCTTTTCAGGCAATAGCATCTCTTTTTCTATCAATATTACCAATGAGGACTTGCTCAGTTCCTCTTTTATTGATTTTTTAGCGATTAAACAAAAACAGTATGGAATTGAACCTTCTCAAGTGATATTTGAAATTTTAGAAGATATTATTCTTAATGATTTTAATCTCATTCCTTTGCACAATTTACAAATACTTAAACAACAAGGCTATCAGCTTGCCTTGGATGATTTTGGAAGTGATCGTTCAAATTTCAATCGATTTGAACAACTGGGTATTGATTTCCTTAAAATTGATGGGCAGTTTATTCGCCATATAGATAAAAACCTTAGAAATCAAAATATTGTTGAGATGATAACGAAGATGGCGCATAAAATGAATATTAAAGTTATTGCCGAATTTGTGGCTACTTTTGAAGAGTTTTATATTCTTAAAGAGTTAGGTGTGGATTTTTCTCAAGGATATTTTTTCAATAAACCTCTGGGAACTTTAGTCTGATTTGACGGTAAGCTTATAGCCTCTATTGGTTAAATTTATGATGGCATCCTCATAACCCAACTTATCTCTGACGCGTTTAATAAGCGCACGAAGTGTTGAGTGATTAACATCTGGGCTATGCCAAACTTCTTGGAAAATTTGTTCATTTCCTACAAAATGATTGATGTTCTTCCCCAATAAATTTAACAGTAACTCTTCTTTTTCTGTTAATTCTTGTAAAGAACCCTTTACATGTAAGGCTTTGGTTTTGATGTCAAAGGTAATTTCTTTTGTCAGTTGAATTACATTGTATTCTTTACTGATATTACGATGCTTTAGGTAAGCTGTAACTTTAATCATCGTATTAATAAGCTGTTGTGAACCAAATGGTTTGACTAAAAAACTGTATATACCAAGTTCAATACTTTTGAGAAAATAATCAACTTCTTTATAAGCCGAAATAACAATGACGGTTTGTGTAGGAGTTCGTTTTTTAATTCTTTCGACTAGCATGAGACCGTTTTGGTTGGGAAGTTGTATATCAGTTATCACTAAATCATAGGTGGAAGCTATGAATTTATCATAAGCCATTTCGGCATTTGTAGCTGTTTCAATGGTATCAAAAAAATCACTTAAAAAAAGACGAAGCTCTTCTAATAACGAGGTATCATCTTCAACCAGCAACAATGATAGAGTGCTCATATATATGCTCCCAAAGAAAATGCTTTATAACTACGAGTATAGCGAAAAATACAACGCAAATACAACAATCACATTCTATAATAACATAAAATTAGCATCGGAGTAACGATGGAAAATAGAATTGATCAGCTCATTGTTTGGAGTAAAGATTTAAATGTCTTATATGTTGAAGATGATACTTCACTTCGAGAAGAGGTCAGCATTTTTTTATCTGATATTTTCCATAATGTTGATTTGGCAGAAAATGGACAAGAAGGCTTAGATAAACTCGTACTTAGCAAGTATGATATTGTTATTACCGATATTCGAATGCCAGTAATGGATGGTATCGAGATGATTGAAAAAATAAAAGTTTTATATCCTGAACAATCTATCCTTGTAACATCAGCGCATAACGAAATAGAGTATCTTCTTAAGCTTATCCAACTAGGGGTTGATAATTTTATAACTAAACCTTTACAAAGTGAGCAAGTTTTGCAAGTTTTATACAAAATCGCTGAGCATATCAGTCAAAAAGAGGAGCTACGAAAGTATAAAGACGATCTTGAACAAGCCAATAAAACACTTAAAAAACTCACCCAAGTACAATCAAAAACTTTAGATCTTAAATCCTCCATTTTAAAAGCTTACCAAGAAGCCCTTGATAAAGCATGTATCGTTTCTATTACTGACCCTAATGGTGTTATTAAAGATGTTAATGACAATTTTTGCAAGGCAACTGGCTATACCAAAGAAGAGATGATTGGAAATAAACATAGTCTTATTGGTCACCCTTTGACGGCAAAAGAGCTCTATACAGAGTTATGGCAGACTATTTTAGCCAAAAAGACATGGCAAGGATTAATCATTAATCAAACAAAATCTCTTCAAGCTCTCTATCATTACACAACCGTTGTGCCAATTCTCGATAATCAAGGAGACATCATAGAATTTGTGGGTGTCATTCAAGATTTAAGTGAACTTTATCAAAACAATCAACAACAAGCTCAATGTGATATTCATCAAGCAATAACACTTAAAGAAAGCGAAATTCTTAAAAATATACCTTTTCCTGCAGCACTAATGTATGATGACTTTACTTTTGATATGTACAATAAAAGTTTTGAAGAGATAGTGATAGAGCATGAAAAAGAGAGTTTATTAGGTCAATTAACTGCTCAAAATTTACACCTCAAAGAATTAATTTATTTTGAAGAAATGGACTATTTTGAAAGTGTAGATAGCATTCTTGAACAATGGCCATATGGTGGAGAAATTACATTTAAAGGTACCATCAAATCCGTAGTTGGATTTCAAGAGGTTTTAGTCAAAATAAGTCCTTATACAGAACACCTCCATATGATTTGCATTGTGAAGCAAGAGGATTTTGAGTTATGCTGCCAAGTTCAAGAACAATAACCTTTCACGCTCCTATCTCTAGGATGAGTTTAGGAGATGATACGACTTTACATATCATTGATAACCATTGTGCTTTGCATAAAATTGATTTAACACGGTTAGAAATTATTAAAAGTACTTCATTGTCCAATATGTATGAGCAAACACTTTTTGATTATTATAAACAACCTTTTGCTTTAGGAAAACATCGGGTTTATATTTCATTTTTAAAACAAGGATCAGAGTATATTCTCGATACAGCTTCCAAATTAACCCAAGTTTCTCATTTTGAATATAACAAAAATGCTGAGGTTACTAAAGCGACTTTCAGTATCAACGATAAATTACTGATTACGGGGAACGAAAAGGGAAAAACCTATGTTATCAACGCTGAAGATGGAAGCATTCAAGCCGAGCTTCCTCGTTCTAGTGATACCATTACAGCTGTGGCTATCTCAGATGAATTTAAACTCGCAGCACGAGCCTCATTTTCAAAAACATTATTGATTTACAAATTTAACAGCCAAAAAGTAGTTTTTGAAACAAAATTAGATGCTGTAGTTGAAATGGTTTCTTTTGTAGATGAAAATACGCTTTTAGCAATCACCCGTAATGGGAAAATTATCAAAGTAGATATTGATAAAGCAAAAGTGGTACAAGAAACATTGCTTGATGAAAATTTATGGCCCTCTGTGATAACCCTTTCTCATAGTAAAAAATTTGTTTATGTGGGGACAAGAGAGTCAGTCCTTTTTGCCTTACATGTAAAGACGCTAGACCTTTTATTTCAAGTGAAACTTCCCTATGTTGGTATCACTTCTATGGTTCGAAGTCCACACTATTTTATTGTTGGATTTAAAACAGGTGAGGTGGTCTTTTTTAATCACAGAGAATTTGAAGAGCAATTTATCATCAATATTAAACTCAAAAAAATAAAAGAGGCTTTATTATTTTTCAAAAAGAATATTTTTTTAATGTCACATCGTGAAACAAGATATATATATGACTATTGGTTAGAACAAAAAGAGACCATTAGCAATCTTTTATCGCTAGGTGAAATTGATCAAGCCAAGCTTTTGGCTGAGCCGTTTTTATTTCATCCAAAATGTACGCTTGAATTTTCAGAGCTAGAACTCTTACAGCCTGATTTAGTGGCATTACAGAGGTATCTTAGAAGTTTAAGTATGGCAGCAGCTTATTCTTTGGTTATTGCTAGACCCATTTTGAGAAAGAGTTCTATTTTTGGCAAAATAGAAGCATTGTGGAATAAAAGTTTGCAAAAAGCACAGATTTTACTCTCACGGGATCCCATTCTCAATAAAGATATGGCAAGAGAGAGCTTGAGATTGTTTTGGGATGTAGAAGAGAAAAAACCTATTATTGAAAATATGCTTCAAAATGCACGGGTTTTCATGCTCGCCGAATCTGCGATTAAAAATAAAAATTTTGCACTATACTTCAAAATGGTTGCGCAAAATTATTTCTTAGAATTTACACCTTTGTATAAAAAAGTATTGCTTTTAGGTGAAAAGTTGCAAATGCAAATCGTTGCACTCGTAGAAGCAAAAAACTATCAACAGTCACTCTCTTTGGCAGGAGTTTTAGTGCAATTTACACCTTACCTAAATCAAGCAATAAGGTTTAAAGAAGTTTCCCATGCATTGATAATCTTAGAGTATCAGATGGAACATAATATGCTCAAAGAGGCGGTTAAGACGCAAGATCAATTTAAATTACAAATGAATTATGCCCCTATTCAACAGTTAGAAGAGATGAAACTCGTTTTTCAAAAAGAACAGTTAGAAGCGCTTGCACAAAAACACTATGCTCAAGTGTATAAGGCAGTAACTCCCTACATGAAGCTATCAGTGTGTACAACTAATGTATCTATGGTGATGAAAAAGATGTATATTGAACAATTCAAAGACGCTTATGCTAGCTTTGAAAACAACATCAATTGGGAAAAAACATTTGCAGCATATTTGAATTTCTTTACACTCGATAAGCTTTTAGTTGAATTTGCCAAAGAAAGCAATACGCTTGAAATTCTCAGAACTATTCCCTTAGTAGAAATTAATCGAGAGGGGATGATGTATCCTCAAAGTATTTTGATTAAGGGTTAAAAAATCTCTGGTTTGCCAAAAGCGTAACCTTGTGAGTAGTCAATGCCCATCTCTTGAACGATATGGAAGATAGTTTCATTTTCAACAAATTCTGCAACTGTTTTCATATGTTGTTTTTTAGCAAACATAATGATGGTTTCGACAATATTGCGATTGAGCCTATTTTGGTCAAGATTTTTAATCAACCCACCGTCAATTTTTAAGATATCAGGTTCATAATTAAGCAATCGTTCAAAGTTAGAATACCCTGTTCCAAAATCGTCAATGGCTATCTTCACATTTTGCGTCTTAACACGATGGATAAAAGCTTGAATGAGCCCAAAATCTTTGATAGTTTCACTCTCCAAAAGCTCAAAAACCACTCTGTGGGCAGAGTCCTCGTACTGGGAAAGCAGTTCAAAGATATAAGCACGAATTTCTTCTTGTTCAATATCAAAGACAGAGAGATTAATAGAAATTTCTTTATCGGTGCGCAAGAGCGCTAAAAAGGAATTTTCTAAGACAATTTTAGTAATTTTTGAGTAATACCTTCCTTTTTTAGCTATATCTAAAAAATGATAAGGAGAGAGAAGTCTACCACTTTCATCGATAATGCGTACCAATGATTCATACTTTTCGACTTCTAAAGTCAAGTTGTTAACAATGGGCTGAAAATAAGAGATGACTTTGTTATTATCCAATGCCGTTTTGATGGTATGAATAGTTTCGATATTTTTTAAAGCATTTTCGTGTTCAACGCCAGAGAGTCCATCGGCATAAATGATAGATTGTTTTTCTTTGATGGCTTTTTCAATACCAATCTTAGCATCTTCAAAAATCTTAAATACACCATAAGTAAAACTGCAAATCACAGAGATATCATATTCGATACTTTCCATCTTTACAGAGTATTCTTTGACATTGACCAGTAGTGCTTCGATAACTTTTTGAATCTCTTCAACACTGGCTTGACAACTGCGTCTGTCTATTGCTAGCGCATAGAGTCCATTTTCAAGTTGGTATACTTTTTGAAAGCCCCAAATATTAGGCATAAGATAGAGTAAGACTCGACCAAAAGAGTCTTCGATTTTTTCAACACTCTCACGATCATAAAATTTTTCTAAAGTATCATAATCTTCGATTTGCACTAAAATAAGAACCGCGAGTCTATTGGCTTCAAGGTAATCAAAAAGTTGTTTTTTATCGCTCATAATTTCAGTGATGTCATGTCGTAAAGAGATGTATTCTACAATCTCTCCCTTACTGTTAAGTATCGGCTGTACAGTGGTTTTAACATAATAGGAATCACCATTTTTGGCACGATTTTTGACCACACCTTGCCATGTCTCTTTTTTATCTTTGATAGTTTCCCATAAATTTTTGAAAGCAGAAGAGGGCATATCGGGATGTCGTACGATGTTATGAGGTTTTCCGATAAGTTCGTGAGGACGGTATCCTGAAATTTGGCAAAATTTTTCATTAACAAAAGTGATGTTTCCCTTAAGGTCAGTTTTTGAGATGATAGAGCTTTTATTGGTGATATCTTGGTACTGTTTTAAGAGGTTTAGACTTTGAATATGATCTTTATAAAGCGATATCTTATCGACGACTTTGGAAAGTGTTTGGGAAAGCTGGTTGAGTTTGAGTGGTTTAAATACATAGCCATCTACACCTAATTCAATGGTTCTTTCGAAATAAGTAGAATCATTGTGTGCGGAAATAACCACAATGGCAATCTCTTTATTTTCCTCTCTGATAGCTTGAATCATTTCGATGCCACCGAGTTTTGGCATGAGAAGATCGGTGATGATAAGGTCTATTGAAGAAGCATTTTCACGGTAAAGCTTGAGCCCTTCTTCTCCATTAGTCGCAACTTTCATTGTTTCAAAAAAGCCTTTAAGGATAGGTATCATTGCTTCCGAGGTTGCAATGTCATCTTCCACATACAATAACGAGATAGGGCGACATCGTTCTGTTAATTTGATAAAGGCATTATCTTTCATTTTTTAGACCTTCATTCCTAAATTCATGCCAAATCGAATAGAAGATATTTCTTTGACTTGGAGTTCAATACTCTCTTTTTCAAAAAGCATCACAATGGTAGAGCCCATCTCAAAATGTCCTAATTCTTCACCTTTATGAAGCTTGATATTGTCATACATGTAACATTGTTGAATGTCACCTTTAGCGTTAGTTTGGATTTTTTTATCAAATACGAAAGCCATTTTCCCCACATTAAGAGCGCCAACAAAAACCATGTAAAACAGTTTTCCTTCCATGGTGTAGCATTCTAAAACGACGCGTTCATTTTCGATAAAAAGGCCCTGTATCTTTTTGAGCCATTTTAAATTAACAGGGTATAGTTTTCCAGGGATATGAACAGCTTTGCGAATATACATATCAACAGGTGAATGATAACGATGATAGTCTTTAGGCGAGAGATAAAAGTTAATAAATGAACCACCATCAAGTCTATCTTTTTCTTTTTTGGCGATAAAATCTCCCAATAATCCTCTCACATCATAGGTAAAACCTTTAATCTGTAAGGCTAAATCTTCTTTAATGTCACCACACGCACTAATGAAACTATCACAAGGAGAGATAAAAGATTTTCCAGTACCTTCAAGGGCGCGTGGTATTTTAAGACTTCTGGTAAAAAGCTTGTTCAATGTCGGATAATGGGATACTTCTTCAAATTCACCCAAATCAACTTTCATCAGTTTTACATAAGCCCTATTAACGCAAATCTGTAAAGATAAAGCAAATTTTTTGTTAGCAAATATGCCAAAAATACGAGACAAACATGAAGTTTTAAAGGTTGTATATCGTTGCATAATTCTCTTTTCCAATATTTTATTTCGATTATACCAAATGAACCATTTTTTTTTACAATTTATGATAAAATTTTAGATTGTGTGTTTCAGATTTTTTTTAAAAGGAATATTAATTGATGAATAAGATGACGAATTTTTGGGAACGCTTTGTTCAGTTTATTACTTTTATCAATCTCCCTATTCGAAAGAAATTTTTACTTTTTGAAGTAGGAACTTTTTTCTGGTTTGCCCTTGTTGGCATTTTGTGTGTTTCGTCTTTAAGCTTTATACATTATCGTTATACGCAAATTACCCAAACGACTTTGCCTTATACTAAATTGATTTATGCTATTTCTTCGGAACTCTATTCTCTTGAAAAGAGAGTTACCTTGGGCGAAGATGAGGTTACGCTTCTTACGGTTAAAACTTCCATTACGCAGATGAAAAATGCCATTGCTGAAGCGATGCTAAAGATACAAAAAAATCCTACCAGTGGCAATATCTTTGAAGCCGTTATCAATTCTTTATCCAAAGAAGATACCCAAAGTTTAAGTGCCCTGCAAGCTATTTCAAAAGAACTCAATGCCATGGAAGCTTTGACCCAGACAAAAATAGAAGGATTATCATCGGTTCAAAAAGAAGAGATGAGAAAAAAATTAGGCTTACATGTAAAGAATACACAACAATTAACACAATCCTTTTCACTGCGTATTGATGGTCTTTACGACACTTATAGTTTACAAATAAACGATACGATTCGCCTTTCTATCAACACGATTGCTATGGTTATCATTTTTGCCCTTTTGTTACTGTTCTTTTTCACAAGATGGTTACAAGAAGCTTTTTCTAAACCTATAGAATCGATGATTCAACAGATTCATTCCATTGGAACAGGCGAAGTAGATTTGACGAAAAAACTTCAAATCAAGTCTAAAGATGAGATAGGAACGCTGTCCAAAGAGTTCAATAAACTCGTTGATAGTGTCTATGGTGTCACCGTTTTTAAAAAAGTCATCGAAGAAGATAGTTCCTTAGAGGTCGTGTATGGACGACTAGGTGAGGTTTTTGAAAAAGAAGCAGGTATGAAAAATTATCGTATCTTTGATGTTAATGCTGCCAAAGGAACGATGAGTGTAGTGTATCCACATATTTTTGATGAAAAAGAGTTTTTGAGTTGCAATGAGGAAATCTTACACAGTTGCACCCTTTGTCGTGCCCAAAAAACAGGACATAAAATCTCTTCGTTTGAGTTTGAAGGTGTATGTAAAGAGTTTATAAAAGAAGATGGCAAAGCCCATGTTTGTATCCCCATCATTGTAGCAGGTCATGCGGGGGCTGTTGTCCAATTTGTATTTGAAAATTGTCATACCGCACATGAAATGGAAGCGGTGAATGAGAAGATTTTTAAAGCAGAAAGTTATATCAAAAATTCCATTTCTGTTATTGAAACCAAAAGATTGATGAATACACTTCGTGAATCCTCGTTAGTCGATGGGCTGACAGGATTGTACAATCGTCGTTTCTTGCAAGACCATTCTAATCAAATCATTGCTAGTGCCCTTAGGCGCAAAAAGCAGATTAGTCTATTGATGTGCGATATGGACTACTTTAAACAAGTCAATGATAAATATGGGCATGATGTGGGAGATAGTGTGCTTAAAGAGACTTCTCATATCTTGAAAAAGTGTGTCAGAGACTCCGATATTGTTATCCGTTTTGGTGGCGAAGAGTTCTTGATACTTCTTATTGATACCGAAGTGGGTTATGGTTTAAGTGTGGCAGAAAAAATCCGCCTTTCTGTTGAAGAGTTCAATTTTAAAACGACTGATGGCATTTTGAAAAAGACGATTAGCATGGGTATTAGTGATTTCCCTAACGATACTGATGGTTTCTGGCAAGCTATCAAGTTTGCGGATGTGGCATTGTATAAAGCCAAAGAGATGGGAAGAAATAGATGTATACAATTTAGCAATGAACTTTGGGACCAAAAGGCAAGCTTTTAGTGAAAAATAACAATTTTAATCAGTATATAACCGACCCTGCAATGCTACAAAATCTTAGCGATATAGGCTATGCGCAGATTACTCCTATCCAACAAGCGTGTTTACCCCTAGTAATAGCTGGCAAAGTCGAGACAGCCAAAGCCATAACAGGCAGTGGCAATACAGCCGCCTTTGGTGTACCGATCCTTTTGCGCTAACATCTAAGGAAAATGAGCATCCAATCCCTCGTCCTTTGCCCCACAAGAGAACTAGCCGAACAAGTAGCAAGTGAGCTTCGCAAATTTGCAAGGTCATCTCACAATGTCAAGATTTTACTCCTTTGCGGAGGTGTTCCTTGCCGTCAGCAACGCTTTTCGCTTGAACATGGCGCACACATCATCGTAGGAACACCAGGGAGAATTTTGCAACATTTGGAAGAGGGCGCTTTATTTTTAAATGATGTAGAAACCCTTGTTTTAGATGAAGCAGATAGAATGCTCGATATGGGCTTTTTTGAAGACATCGAAAAAATTATCAGCAAAGTTCCGACCAAACGCCAAACCCTCCTTTTCTCAGCCACTTTCCCCAAAGAGATAGAACGCATCTGCAAGCAAGTGCAAAATGATGC
>JAQWCT010000036.1 GCA_028705785.1 Sulfurospirillaceae bacterium
GGTCGCGGGTTCGAGCCCCGTCCGCTGCGCCACTTTTTTATTTTTCCTCAGTATTGTGTTTTATATTTATTTTTAAAACTGTCTGAGTTTGACTCGTTAGCTCAGTCGGTAGAGCATCTCCCTTTTAAGGAGGTGGTCGATGGTTCGAATCCATCACGGGTCACCATTGTCCTATTCTAACAAACACTTATGCGACCCCATCGTCTAGTGGTTAGGACACCGCCCTCTCAAGGCGGGAACGGGGGTTCAAGTCCCCCTGGGGTCGCCAATTTCTTTTTCTAAATTCTATTTCCTCTTTGGTTAATTCCCTCATTTTCATAAATATCAATTTCTGATTTATATTCAGGATTCGTCTTTTTTAATGCCTCGTCCATAAATGCAATTAATTTGGCATCTGCATTCTTATGACTCGCTACTAGAAGAATAAAATTGAGATACATCTTGGCATTTTTAGGGGCTACCCCATTATTTTTCGCGGGAAATGGACAGTTTTTGGCTACTTCTAAAATGGCAGAAGTCAACTCATTTTTTGAGATGGTTCTTTTAGCAACAAGTTCTACCATCATCTCTATAGAAGCTTTTTTTTGCCGTTCCTCTTCTTCTTTTTGATTTCTTATTTCTTTAATAATAACTGTTTTTTGAAGATTTGAGATAACGAAGAAAAGTGATATAAGGATAATAACAATCACCGATATAATAGCAAATATAAGATACTCTTCTTGCATCAAGGACCTTTAAATTTTTGCTTATTATAGCACAAGTTAAAACAAGGGAGAAACTCCCCCTTGTTGGGTTGCTACAATGACTTACCCATATCCCTTTTAGGATATGCAAAAGCTATTGTTAAAGTAACAATAACAATTGTATAGTAAACAAATGATGGCACAGGGACAGGATCACCTGCTGCATATGAGTGCATTCCTGAGAGGTAAAAATTGACGCCAAAATAGGTCATAATGATAGAAGAAAATGCTATCGTTGATGCTACTGCAAAAGCAAATGGCGAACTCAGCTTTGGTACAAATCTAAAGTGCACGATGGCTGCATAGATTAAAATCGAAACTAATGCCCATGTTTCTTTTGGGTCCCAACCCCAATATCTACCCCACGACTCATTAGCCCAAACACCGCCTAAGAAATTACCAATAGTTAGTAAGCTCAATCCCAGTATCATTGCCATTTCATTGATACGAGTCGCTTCAATGATGTTGCGTTCTATCTCTATATTTCTTTTATCTGTGCTATTTGACTTTTTCAAAATAAACAATATTAAAGTAAAAAATCCAAGCAGTGCGCACAATCCCAAAAATCCATAACTCGCTGTAATGACAGATACATGAATGTTCAGCCAATAGGACTTGAGTACAGGTACTAGATTGGTAATTTGAGGGTCCATCCAGCTTAAATGTGCTACAAAAAGCGTTACACCACTAAGGATAGAAGTGAGTGCCAAAGAGACAATAGACTGCCTAGAAAAGAAAATACCAGAGAGTGCAATGGCCCAAGCGATATAGATCATCGACTCATAGCCATCACTCCAAGGAGCATGTGTTGAGATATACCATCGTAGCCCTAATCCTCCAGTATGCACTAAAAAGGCTACAAAATTAATACCCAATACTATTTTAGTCACAAGGGTAATGCGCAAGTTTGGCTTAACCATCTTTGCAAAGATAAACATGAGCAATACTAATCCACTTAAAAGGTAAAATGGCACAAGTCTTTGAAAAATTTTTGCGTGATTGAAAAACATTTCTGCTTTGATGCGACTAACACTTGGAATAATATCTGAACCAAATTGCTCTTGATATGATTTTAGCTTATCAATGCCCCTATTGGCATTACTCCAATCTCCTTTTTCTAATCCCTCACCAATGGATTCAAAATATCCACCCAAAAGTGCCTTAACCTCATCTCCTTCTTGCTTAGAAAAAGTCATTACCGCTTCTTGTGGAGCAAACCATTTTTTGCCAATATCATTTTGCTTAGGTATCATTTTAAAAATTTCACCCGTATAAACCATATAACAAATATTCACTCGCTCATCCACCTTGATAACATCTTTATCAAATTGATCTCGTAATGCAGGTTTTTTACGATTGGCTTCTTCTGAATACTTGGTTAATTTAAACGCATGATTTCCCTCTTTTTCAAAAAAATCATTAAAAGAAGCATACTTTTGATCAGGCGAGAGACCAATGATTTTTTTGAGTTCTGGGTGGAAAACTTTAATGATAGGTTGTGTTTGCCATTCAGCAGGAGAGCTCATCATGCCAAGAGCAACTTGGTTATCACTTAAACCTTTAAAGTTTGTTCCGCCGTAAACCTTGTTAAGAAGTTCTGTGGAAATCGTATCGATAGGTTTTATCCTACCGTCGACACTTTGTACCAAAAGCTCTCCAAATTTATCGGCATGTTTTCTATCGTACTGCTTTAAAAAATCAAGATATTCCTCAGTCGTATACGCATGGAGCGTTGTTGTTCCAAGCATTCCTGATAGCAATAAAAATGAGACCATCAAAGATTTTATTTTATTCATATCTTTTTGTATCATACTTGAGAGCTTACGAAATCTACTTTTTGGATTGATGAGATTAAAAAACAACCCGACGCCAAGGAGTAAATATCCAAAGTAGGTTGGCCATTTACCTGGGTCATTATTGACAGATAAGATAGTTCCCTTTTCGTCTTTATCATATGAGGTTTGAAAAAATCTAAAGCCTCTGTAGTCTAAAACATGATTCATATAAATCCTAAAAGGTCTATTGATACTGTTTTCTTCATCCACAACTTCTACTTCACTTGCATATGACATGGGAGACATTGAACCTGCGTAGCGGTCAAGTTGAAACTCATGTAGTTTGATGTAAAAAGGTATCGTAAAGATGCGTGATCCCCACTCAAATTTAAAGGGAATCCCCCCAATCATCTCTTGCGCCACCAATCCCTTAGAACCTTTTCCTTGCCCAAATAGACTAATTTCTTTTTTCTCACCTTTAAATTCAACATCAATCAAAACGGCTTTATTGCTTTGTGCTTTCATCATAGGTGTCTTATCGTTAATAACTTTTTCTATACCCTTAAGACCTATATAGCGAGGCGCAAAATTAACATTCCCTATCGTATAAAGTTGACCAGATGTGAATTCTTGTTTGGCACTTGGTTCAAATTCACCTCGTTTATTTTCTGCCATTTTAAACCATGAAAGCTTTTGCGTTGAATAGATAAAAAACTTTCCATTTTCAAGTGTCATAGCTACTTCTTGTTTCTCACTGACGGGCGATTTTGCATTGAATGAAAAAATGTATTCACTTGTTTCATACACTTCACCCTCTTTAAGCGTCACATTTTCACTCTCACCATATCCACTTAACATCATAGAGATAATCGGTACACCATTGGCATCATCCACTACTTTTTTCGTAGCATTAGGGATAAATTCTTTAAATTTTATCTGCGCTTTTTCACCACCAACATCAAGGGTAAAGTCAAAGCCATTACCACCAAGATGAGATATCAATTGCTTATGTGCGTAAGAGTAAGACTTACCCTCTTTAAGCGCACTGGCTTGAATAAATGAATCACCCGACATAACGCGGTTTTCTTTCATTCCTTCCCTTACATGTAAAGTCCCCTCAAATCCAATATAACGCGTTACACCAGAACCTATAAGAATAAAAATGAAACTCAAATGAAATAAAAATGAAGGAAGTTTGTCAAGTTTGTACATTTTAAATTTGAAGATGTTGTTAATGAGTATAATGACGAGTAGTATTTGAATCCACTCAAACCACCACGAAGTATAAACGACTGCCCAACTGGTTTCAACGCCAAAATCATTCTCAATAAAAGTAGCAACCCCACTCGATAATCCGAAAAGCAATAGCAATATAATCGCCGATTTAATCGACAAAAACTGCCTCAATACCAAATCCATAACACTCCCTTTAGTCTAACTTTTGGTTATGGTATCTTTTTAGAGTAAATAATTTATAAATCATTAAAGAAGGATAGGCTTTCTTATCAAAAAGCCTACATGTAAAGGAGTTTTTTCTCATCCACCAAGATATTTTTTGCGTATGGTATCATCCCCTATCATTTCTGAGGCAATGCCATGCATGACGATTTTACCATTTTCTAAAACATAGGCTTTATCTGATATTTTGAGTGCGGCAAAGGCATTTTGCTCAACTAAAAGGATGGTAATGCCCTCTTCCCTCAAACGCAAAATCGTTTCAAAAACTTCACCTACGATTTTTGGTGCAAGTCCAAGACTAGGTTCGTCTAGCATCAAAAGCTTTGGTTCACCCATCAATGCCCTTGAAATCGCCAGCATTTGTTGTTCTCCACCACTGAGCGTGCCCGCCATCTGGTATCGTTTATCTTTGATGCGAGGAAAAATACCATACATAGTCTCTTTAAGATGCTCATAATTTTCATCATTGTTAAAAGCCCCCATGCGAAGATTTTCTTCGACTGTGAGATTGATAAATATTTTTCGACCCTCAGGCACTAAAGAGAGTCCATGTTGTACTAAAGTATGCGTTTTATGATTGCGCGTGTCATAGCCTAAAAAGTTGATATCTCCACTTTTCTTGACACTATTCAATAATGCCTTAAGCGTAGAGCTTTTACCCGCACCATTTGAGCCAATCAAAGAGATAATCTCGCCCTCTTTAACCTCAAAATCAATCCCTTTAACCGCCTCAATCAATCCATAATAAACATGCAAATTTTTAACACTAATCATTGTGAAAATCCCCCAAATACGCTGTTATAACTTCTTTGTCTTGTATAGCATCACTTGGAGTTCCCTCAAATATGGTCTTTCCGTAGTCTAAAACTAACACTTTATCGCAAAGCTGATTAACAAATTTCATGTCATGCTCTATCAAAAGTACTGTCAAATCAAAATCATTTCTCGCTTTTTTGATGATCTGCCCTAGCTCTTCAGTTTCAGAAGGATTCATACCTGCAGCTGGTTCATCTAAGAGTAATAATTCTGGATTGGTTGCAAGTGCTCTGGCTATTTCTACTTTTCTTTGCTGTCCATAGCTTAAATCTGTTGCTTTTTCATGCGCAAATTTACTCATCCCAAAATAATCTAAAATCTCCATTGAACGATTTTTGATGCGTTTTTCTTCGCTGATAAACCTTGGAAATCGTACAATAGACTCAAAAAAACTATATCGTGCTTGAAAGTCAAAACCAATGAGGACATTATCTAAAACACTCATGCTCGAAAAAAGTCTGATATTTTGAAAAGTTCTTGCGATTCCTTTGCGTACGATTTGGTGAGGTTTTAGTCCTGTTAAACTTTCATTTCTAAATAGTACTTGACCCTTTGTAGGCTCGTAATTTCCGGTAATGATGTTAAACATCGTCGTCTTTCCCGCACCATTTGGACCAATTAGTCCAAATATCTCTTTAGGCTGTACGCTAAAGGATGTCTCTTTGATGGCAGTCACACCGCCAAAATTTTTAGTGACATTGTCAATTTTAAGTATCATTTGCCACCCTTTTTGCCAAATTTAAAAAGGTCACGAAGCTCTCTTTTTCCCATGATCCCCTCTCGTGCAAATAGCATGATAAGGATGAGAAGAAGGGAGAAAACAACCATCCTCATACCGGGCATCGCTGTTGTTTCATGACCAAAAATATTCATTGGCTCATCCAAAAATCGCATCCATTCACTACCGCCTATGACAAGGACTGTTCCAATAATTGCCCCTGTCGTACTTCCAAGTCCACCTAAAACGATGATGATAAGGAGTTGGAAAGTAAAGAAAAAGTCAAAGAGGTCTGGTGAAATACTGGTTAATAATGCAGCCAATAAACCTCCCCCAACACCTTCAAAAAAAGCACTCGTACAAAAGGCTAGCGTTTTGGCTTTAAAGGTGTTGACACCCATTGCCGTTGCAGCATCTTCATCATCTCGTACTGCTTTCATAGCACGGCCAAATTTTGAATTAACGATGTTTAGCACTGAGATAACAGCGATAATGGCGATACCGCCCGTCCAATATAAATTGGAAAACTCTGGGATATCATTCATGCCTAAAGAGCCGTTAGTTACTTCAGGATTATTAATCGCCAAAATTTTAATGATAAAACCAAATCCAAGTGTCACGATTGCAAGGTAATCACCTCTGACTCTAAAAACTGGTGCGGCAAGTGTAAATGCTAAAAGAGCTGAGAAAAAGCCAGCGAGCAACAAAGCTGTAACGAAATTGGCGTGTAAAGTTAAGACAAACGGATAAGGATCGACAATCGCGTATTGATACATTTTCGCTTCTGGGGTTACGAGTAAAAGTGCAGTGACATAAGCACCAACAGCTACAAAGCCATTAGGCTCAAGTGAAAACTGACCTGTCACACCGTTGATAAGATTGTAACTGACAGCTAAGATAATGAAAATAGCGATGTTATTTAAAATCCGTATCGTGTATTCGTCAAAATGTCCGCTGGCGAACCAGATAAACCACAACGCTGTTGCTACAATTGCAAGATTGATCCATTGATCTTTTTTGATTGATATTTCCATCTTAAAACCTACTCTTTTCAAAATCAATGCCCAAAATTCCCGTAGGCTTAAACAAAAGTATCAAAATCAAAAAGATGAAAGCAAAAGCATCTTTGTAACCACCAAGTTCTGGAAAGAAGGCGACGACCACCACTTCGGTAAATCCGATAATAAGTCCTCCAAGAACAGCACCACCCACACTTCCGATACCACCAACCACAGCGGCTGCAAAAGCTTTAAGCCCGACAAGAACACCCATCATCGGTTCAACGGAAGGGTAATTAACTGCCCAAAATATACCACCTACTGCCGCAAGTGCTGAACCTATCCCAAAAACCATCGTAATGATTCGATTGGCATCAATACCCATGAGATTGACTGTGCCTACATCAAAAGCAAGTGCGCGAATCGCCATGCCATACTTAGTTTTAAAAAGCACCCATAAGATAACAACGAGTAAAACAGCAGTAATAACGGGAACTAAAATAGCAGAAACTGGCATCGTAAGCCCAAAAAGTTCAACCATTTCTTCCATATAGGGAGGGACGGGGAAAGCTCGGGGAATACCACCAAAAAAGACATTAAATGCGTTTTCCAAAAAGAAACTCACACCAATCGCGGTGATTAAAAGCGATATTTTAGGCGCGCTTCGAAGCGGTCTGTAAGCGATTTTATCACTTATCATACCAAGAGCGGCTGAGCCTGCGATGGAAAGTAAAACAGCGGCACCAAAGGGAAGTCCAAGGACAGCGATACCAAAATAACCCAAAAATCCACCCACCATCATAATATCGCCATGGGCAAAATTGATAAGTCGCAAAACACCATAAACCATCGTATAACCGATAGCGATGAGAGCATACATACTGCCAAGGCTAAAGCCATTGACCATCTGTTGCATAAAAATTGTCACATCCAAATAGATTCTCCTAAACATTGTTTCATAAGACTAATAACGCTGAAGTTACTACTATTATAAAACCAACCATCCTTACATGTAAAGATGGTTGGGATAGAGAAGATTATGGATTGACGGTAGATTTAAATACTGCCTTGCCATCTTTAATGACTTTGATAACAGCTGAACGCGTAGCATTTCCGTTTTTATCGATATTGATAACACCAGAAACACCTTCAAATGCTACAGTTTTTTTGATTTCATTATTGATACAAACGCTATCTTCTGGGTTTGCACAATTATTCATCGCATTAACCATAACATTGTAGCTATCTGCACCTAAAGCGGTAAATGAGTTAACCTCTTTTTTACCAGTCTTTTTCTCATACGCTGCTATGAAGTCTTTTGATTTTTGTGTTGGAGGCGCACTATAATCAAAGAAGTCAGTAAACATGTAACCCTCAACTGAATCGCCACCTAAATCAATGAAAGTTTGATTTGCAACGCCATCTCCTGAGAACATAGGCTTAACAAGACCGATTTGTTTTGCTTGTCTTGTGATCATTGAAACTTCTGGGTGATACATCGGCAAGAAAATCATATCTGGGTTTGCTGTTTTGATTTGAGAAACAACGGCTTTAAAGTCTTTGTCACCTGAACTAACTTTAATCTCTTTAACAATAGTTCCACCCGCCTTTTTAAACGCTTCGGTAAACGCTTTTGCAAGGCCCAAAGAATAAACTTGTGCTTGATCAACAACAACAACAGCCGTTTTGAGTTTCAAGTCTTTTGTAGCATAGTTTGCAACAACAGCACCTTGGAAAGAGTCTGTAAAACAAACACGGTTTGCAAATTCTTTTTGCTCAGTCAGTTTGTCATTGGTCGCAACAGGAGAGATAACTGGGATTTGTTTTTTATCAGTGATAGCGATAACTTGCGCAGTATTGGTACTAGTAAGTGCGCCGATGATACCTACAACTTTGTCAGAACTGATAAGTCTAGTCGTAGCCGTAGCCGTTTCAACTTTATCACCTTTGTTATCAACAAGCACGAGCTTGATGGTATCGCCATTTTTTAATGTAGGCGCAAGTGTATTTGCAAACTCAACACCCTCATTACATGTCTGACCATAAGCGGCCAACGGTCCACTCATAGGCATAACAACACCGAGTTTAACCTCTTTGGCAAAAGAAACAGATGCCAAAATGGCAACAGAAGAGGCAAGAACAACTAATTTTCTCATGGTTACTCCTTGTTTTAGTAATAGCGTAAATAGTACAAAAAAGTTACTTAAGATTGGTTTTGCTGTTGTGAAAAGAGGATGAAAAATGGCTTACATGTAAAGAAAAAAGAAATATGAAAAAGAAGAAAGCTCCGCCTCAAAAGAGGCGGAGTAGAGAGAAAAATTAGAATTTGTAAGTTGCTTTAATTCTCATAGCATCTCTATCGCCATCTTTACCTTCTTTGTCATACTCTGCACCAAGGCTAAAGTTTTTCAAAGCACCTTCAAATGCATAGCTACCAGTCAATGAAATATAAGAAAGTTCTGTTGTATCATCATCAGTTACTGTATATGCTGCACCGACAGAAGCTTGTGCATTGATAGCATAGTCTGCACCAATTTTGTATGCATCTGTATTTGGAGCATAACTATTAGAAATAATTACTGATCCAGTATACGCTAGATCTGCACCACCACCAAGACCAGCAGTTACAGGAGAATCTTTACCTACTGTTGTATACGCAATGTATCCTGTTACTGGACCCATTCCCAATGTTGCTTTTACACCAAAAAGATCTGCATCTTTAAGACTCAAAACATCATAATTATTAAAGTAATATTGAGCAGCTAAACCATATGTAAAGTTACTTGCTTTGCCTTCATATGCAGCCTCAGCGTAAGCTACTTGAGCAATATCAATTACATCTGCATATGCAGCTGTTAAAGTTAAACCAGCGATTGATTTATTAATTGCAACAAGTGTATATGCGCCATCTTCTATAGGTACAACGATACTTGTTGTATCATCAACTGCTTTTGTGAAATTACCAATATTTCCAGCACCATCTGTTCTAGCTTGAAACTTTTGAACATAGCCAGCAATTAAAGTTGTATTTGGAAGGTCAGTATTAATAACTGCAGCACCTTCAAATGCTTCTTTAACCATTCTTGAGCCACTTGAAGCAACAAGTGGAGTATCTAAAAACATACGACCAATTAAAACTGTTGTTTTACCTGCACTATATGAAACATATGCTTCTGATAGTACAGCACCTGAACCATACTCATCACCTGAGAACATAGCTTTTTCTGCAGTACTAGCAAAAGGAGCATGATTTGTTTGACCTGTAAAGTTCAAACCAAAACCATTAAATGAACCTGTTTTATAGTTCAACATTAAACCTGTATTGAAAATACCTTCGCTAGTAGCGCCATTATCTTTATCGAAATAATAAGCTTTTAATGCCCCGCTTACTTTACCTTCTTTAAATGCGTCAGCAAGTGTATCTGCTGCGAATGAGCTAGATGCAAGTCCAGCAACGACGATAGCCGCCAAGCTAAGTTTAGCTAATTTCATATTTTCTCCTTAAATTTTTGTATTACCATTTGGTTACAAGACGAAGTATACAAAAAAATAACAAAAAATCAAAGAAAAAAGTGATTAAAAAGTAATCTTTTTAGGAAAATGTAGGAGTTGAGGAGCATAGAGAAAGAACAGTGACATTTCTGCCACTGTTTTAGAATTTAGGAAGTGTATAAATTAGAACTTGTAGTTAGCCATAAATCTAACTTCATCTGTATCAACAGATGCTTTAGCACCAGTAGAAACTGTTTTTGTCTCTTTTTCTTGTGCCTCATATACTGCAGTAACACTTAAACCTTTAAGTGCTCCAGAGAAATCATAACTTAAAGCACCTACATATTTTGTATAATCAATCTCTTTATTAACTGCACGCTTGAAACTTGCAACACTAAGGTTATCTTGATTGTAAACAGCATATTGACCAATTGCTTTAAGTCCTGCAGCACCTATTTTTGAAAAATCATAAGTTGCATTGAAAAGATAAGCGTCAGTATTTGCTTGGTAAGCTTCGCCACCACCACGGATAATTGTGTTAGTGTAAAGATTATCTGCTCCACCGCCCATACCTGCTACTAAGTCATCACTTGAATCAGATTGACCATAAGCAAGTGATAGACCAAAACCTGCAAGCTCACTTACACCAATACGACCAGCTAAATAATTACCTTCAATTCCAGCGCCTGAAAGAGCACCTTCTGTTTTAGAAGCACGGTATGCTGCATCAAATCCTAATTTAAAGCCACTCATTGGAAGAACATAGTTAGCTTCTACATGGTAAACATCAACATCAGCTGCATGAGCTACATCATTAACCATTGCATATTGACCTACTAAAGCTAAGTTTGCAATAGATTTATTGATAACAAGTGCTGTATAAGCGCCATCAAAGTATAAAGCTCCAGGACCTTGGAAATCAGCTGTTTTGCTAAATTCTGGGGCATCCCCTAATCCGTTAGTTCTTGCTTGGTATTTAGAAACATAACCCGCTGCCAATGTTGTTTGTGGAAGGTCAGTATTAAGAACTAATGCACCTTCAAATGATTGTTTGATCATTCTTGAACCAGAACCACTTACAAGTGGAGTATTGATAAATTGACGACCAACTTTTACAGTTGTATTTTTCATGTTATATGCTACATATGCTTCTGAGAGAACTGCACCTGAACCATACTCATCACCTGCAAACATAGCTTTTGCATCTGTATCAGCAGCTGGTGCATAGTTTGATTGGAAAGTTGCACCCAATGTAAAACCATAAAAAGAATCTGTAACATAACCAAGGATTAATCCTGTATTAAAAATATCAGCATCTGCTACTGTTGTATCTCTATCCCAGTACCATGCTCTTAATTCACCATTTACTTTTCCGTTTTTGAATGCATCAGCAAGATTGTCTGCTGCGAATGAGCTAGATGCAAGTCCTGCAACTACGATAGCCGCCAAGCTAAGTTTAGCTAATTTCATATTGTCTCCTTGAATTTTTTTGAAAGGCGAGATAAGTCTATCACAAATTTTTGTAATTTTCAATAAATATTTGAGAAAACAAGGAAGATTGGACACTTTTGTAATAAAGTTGTAATGAAAGGTTAAAATAGTTTTAATTATCTTTCACCATTTCTATGACTATTACAATTTATACCCAATCCCTTGGATATTTTTCAAAGTTCCATCTGGTAGTTTTTTTCTGAGATTTTTTATCATTAACCGTAAAGCATTGAGACTCATGTATTCGCCATCCCACAGTTTTTCTTCTATCTCTTCATAAGTGACGATAGAGTCTTTAGATAAAAGTATTTCGATAAATTTGGCTTCTTTTTTGGTTAGCTCAAAAACATTACTTTCATGCGTAATCGCTTTTTGGAGATTGTCGTAGTACCAGTTTGGAGCAAGTTCTTTAAGATTTGTTTTTTCTTTGGATTGCAAAAATTTTTCAAATGCCTCGAAAAGTTTTGGTTCAGTGATAGGCTTGACGATATAACGAAGCAAAGAAAGTTCAATAGCTTCTAACATAAAATCAACTTCAGTATAGGCTGTAATAATGATGATATGTGCTTCATCATCGTGAGCGCGAATCTGTTTGGCAAGTTCTATCCCACTAAGGCGAGGCATTTTAATGTCAGTGATAACAAGGTCTGGCTTATTGGCGATAAATTGTTCATACGCTTCTTGCCCATCAGAGGCTAGATAAACTTCTTTAAACAATAATGAGAGAAGTTCAAAAACATTTTTGCGAACACCCGCATCGTCTTCGGCGTATAAAACACTATAGTTTTCTAGCTTTTTGAGTATTTTTTCATCCATAAAAAACCTTTACATGTAAGAAGGATAAAGTTATGATAATATATTTTCTTTTTTCTTTTTATTAATAATATAAAGTAGATGGGGTTTGTGTGAAAATCATCAAAGAGAGTAATGTCTCAAATATCATTATCTTTAGTACTATTTTCATTATTAGTTCTTTAATGCTTTTTAATGGCTACTTTTTTATCACTAAACAGTATGAAATCCTTCAAGGACAAATTGAGGACAGTAAAAGAACTTTTATCGAAACCCAACGCAATATGCTCAAACGAGAAGTTGACTCACTCATCGATTATATCACCTTTAAAAAATCTTTGCTTCCTCTTGATGCTTCACAAGAAGAACTTAAAAAAGAAGTTTTTGCGTGGATTCGCCATGTTCGCTTTGGAAATGATTTGAACAATTATATCTTTGTTTATGAAGTGGACAATTTTAAAGGTGGAGAAAACTTTGCCAAAATGCTCATCAATCCCAACCGTCCAGACCTTGAGGGTGACTATATCTCCGATAGTTACACTGATGACAATGGCAAAGCCTTTCGTAAGATTTTTTTACAGGACATTCATGAGCGAGGCTATTCTTTTGTGGATTACATGTATAAAAAACCTGAAAGCCAAACGATACGCCCTAAGGTTTCGTATTTTAAACTCTATAAAGAATGGAACCTTATCATCGCAGCAGGCGCTTATCTCGATGATATCGACAAAGAAATAGAACTTGCCAAAGAACAATTTAAATATAAACTCAAAATGGAAGCAACCTCCGCCATTTTAATATTTTTACTTTTTTCATTCATTGCCAATACTTTTGCTGTCGTTTTGGGTAAACGAATCGAAAAATTTCTCAATAGTTATAATGCCCAAGTGAAACAAAAAACACTTGAGCTTGAAAATCTCAACAAAACGCTAGAAAGCCGTGTCCAAGCTGAAATCGAAAAAAATCGTGAACATGAACAACTCCTTATCCAAAAATCAAAATTTATCGCTTTAGGAGAGATGATTAGCAACATTGCACACCAATGGCGACAACCGCTCTCACAACTCTCCGCACTTATGATGACGCTTAAACTCAAATATAAAATGGATAAACTCGATAAAAATGCCATGGAAAACAAATGTGTAGAAGCTGAAAATATCGTTGAATATATGTCTCATACCATCGATGATTTTAGAAACTTCTTTATGCCTAATAAGGATAAGAAAGAGTTTAGCATCAAAGAATCTATCGATGAAGTACTGAGTATCATTGGAAAATCCATCACCAATCAACATATAAAGATAGAAATTGATATTCTTAGAGATGAAAAAATCATAGGCTATAAAAGTGAATACGAGCAAGTCATCCTCAATCTTCTCTCCAATGCTAAAGACGCCATCATCGCAACACGCGATAATGATGGGAAAATCATCATTAAACTTAGGCGTTATGATGCCATACTACGGTTGTCTATACAAGATAATGGTGGGGGTATCAAAATAGCACCTATCGAAAAAATCTTTGAGCCCTATGTCAGCACCAAAGAAGAGAGTGAAGGTACGGGGATTGGGCTTTATATGTCAAAATTGATTATAGAAAAAAGTATGAAAGGGAAACTTGAAGCTGAAAACTTTGAGGATGGGGCTATTTTTGTGATTGAGTTAGAGAGAGAAAGTTAAAAGGAGCGCTTGGCGGTCGCTCCTTCTGAGTCATAAAATTCAAAAGAAAATATGAAATTCGCTGTTGAAAGTATATGAACTCAAAGTAAACGATCGGTAAACTATACGGTAAATCATTAAAATTTAACAGTCTCTTCTTGCGGAACACTCAAAACTTGATGTGCTTTGTCTCTTTTAGTAGATGCTTTTTCGCCTGAAGTGCTTTTTCTAGGTGGTGGCGTAAACTCTTGTTTCTTCCCACCTTTAAAATAACCTGCTTT